>JAGQNJ010000009.1 GCA_020428115.1 Candidatus Saccharimonadota bacterium | reverse complement strand
CCATTGTTTATGCGCCCCATGTTATTTTGTGAGCCATCACGATGATATTCCGAGCGGTTAACCCAAAGTGTTCATGCAATTCGTCAGGCTCTCCAGATTCACCAAACCGATCCTTCATACCAATCCGATACACCGGAGTTGGCTGGTGCTCACTCAAAAACTCTGCTACCGCCGAACCAAGACCTCCGGCAATCTGACCTTCTTCAATAGTAATAACCTTGCCTGTCTTCTTGGCACTTCGCAATATGGTGACCGCGTCTAGAGGCTTTATCGTGGGGCAATGGATTACTTCCGCATCAATGCCGTCTTTGTAGAGTTTCTCTGCCGCTACTAACGCCTGGTACGTCATCGGCCCTGTTGAAATAATCGTTATATCCTGACCTTCGGCAAACACCTGTGCTTTGCCAATTTCAAATGGTGTATCCTGCGTCGTGAAGACCGCTGTGTCTGCACGAGCGAGACGCAAATATGCTGGGCTATTAATTTTTGCCAGGGCAAGTGTAGCCTTTTCTGCCTCGATACTATCGCCCGGGTTTACGACAATCATGTTCGGCAAAATACGCATCAAGCCAATATCTTCAAGCATCTGGTGAGTAGCTCCATCTGGCCCTACCGAAACACCAGCGTGCGAGCCAACAACCTTCACTGGCTGGTCATTGAGGCATATGGTTGTGCGTATTTGCTCCCAGTTACGACCCGGGCTAAAGGCTGCGTAGCTGCTCACGAACGGAATTTTGCCCATTGCCGCCATACCAGAACCAACCGTCACTAGATTCTGTTCAGCTACACCGATCTCAATAAATCGCTCCGGAAACGCTTTGGCGAACGCGTCCATCTTGGTCGAATCGGTCAGGTCTGCGCACAATGCAACAACGCGCTCGTCAACTTGCCCCGCCTTGAGAAGCCCTCTGCCAAACCCCGTACGTGTTGCTTCCTGCAACAAGTCCTTGCTGGTAATATCATGGACGAGATGCATGTCTTTCATTCGTGTTCACCCCTGATCTTGCCCCGTAGCGTACGAAGCTCATGCAACGCCTTCTTGGCCTGTTCTTTATCTGGTGCCTTACCGTGCCAATGGTAGTCGTACTCCATAAAATCCACGCCCATACCTGGTATCGTGTGTGCGATAATCATGGTTGGTTTCTCTGTTTGCGCTCGTGCCATTGCACACGCATCTATGACTGCCTCGATATTATTGCCATCAATCTCAACAACATACCAGCCGAATGCTTCCCATTTATCTTTGAGGTCTTCTAGTGGCATAACGTCTTCTGTCTGCCCATCAATCTGAATATTATTGCGATCAGTTATAGCGATGACATTGCTAAGTCGATATTTGGCCGCCAGCATGGCTGCCTCCCAAATGTTGCCCTCATTTTGTTCGCCGTCACTCATTACTACATATACAAAGCGATGTTGTTCGCGGTTAATACCAAGGGCAAGCGCCATTCCTACGGCCTGGCTTAGGCCGCAACCAAGCGGACCGCTGGTGGTCTCAAGTCCAGGTAGTCGAAGTCGCTCAGGATGTCCTTGCAAACGCGAACCAAACTTGCGAAGTGTCAGTAGCTCCTTCTTGGCAAAATAGCCAGCCTCGGCCATAGCGGCGTACCGAACGGGAACACAATGACCATTACTAAGCACTAATATATCCCGTTCATCCCAGTCAGGATCTTCTGGATTATGTTTGAGGATATCAAAATACAATGCTGCAAATATATCTGCAAGCCCAAGTGGTCCCGCCGAATGACCACTACCCGCATGTTCAAGCATGGTTATAATGTCTTGCCGAATTGTATTGGCAACAGCCCCAAGCTCCTCAATTGTATACACTTTTTTGCCCATAACGCTTATGGTTAGTGTATCAAATTTTGCAGCCTCTGGTAACTCTCTTTAGGATTTTTGGCCTTTTGGATAAAGCCACCAACATTGAGCACGTCCACTCCCGCTTCAACAAGCTCGCGTGCATTTGTATCATCAACTCCGCCGTCCCAGCCAACCTCAATGTCTGGTTTCATTTCCTTACACCATTCGGCTTTGTCCGCAAGTGTCAGATCAGCTGTACCACCAAATGTGCCCAAATCGCCACTGAATATTAGTACGTGATCAATGAGTTCTAGTGCTGGCTGTATGGTATCAATGGGGGTTTTAGCAAGTAGTGCCACGCCAGCTTTGATGCCATGATCATGAAGCTTTTGCGCGATTTTGGCAAAACTACCTTGCGCCTCAGCATGCACAATCACAAGATGAGGCTTGCATGCAATAAGCTCGTCGAGGATCTCTAGCGGGTCCTCATACATAACGTGAAAATCAATAACCTTATCTGTTGGCAACGCTACATCACCAAGCTCTGGCGAACGGGTTGGAGCAAACTGTCCATCCATTACATCCAGGTGCAAGCGATCCGCAAACGTTTCCACCTCGACGAGCTGTTTATTGTAGCTCTTCGGGTTGGTTGCTAGGACTGCTGGACAAATTACTGCCATGCTCACATTCTACACTACGATGACTGCTGCTGAAGTGTATCCAGCTGCTTAATGCGTCGTTTGTATCGTTCTGCCCCAGCAAATGGAGTATCCAAAAAAGTATCAATTATTGACTGCGCTTGCGAAAAATCACCAAGTTCACGAGCGGGCAAGCAGAGTATGTTCGCGTCATCATCGTTACGGGCAGCACGTGCCTCCGCTGCATCCCAAGCCAAGGCTGCGCGGATACCATTAAATCGATTGGCCGCAATACAAACACCCTGTCCGCTACCGCAGATCAAAATACCGATCGAATTTTCATTCGCGAGAACTTCACTAGCCACCTGCGCCCCGTACTGAGGAAAATCATCCGCAGGATCCATGTGCTCGTTGCCTTTATCTACAACTTTATAACCTCGATCTCGTAGGTAATTTTCGATCTTTTCCTTCAGATCATAGCCGTTGTGATCCGAACCAATGAATACTTTCATCTCTTTTTAGTAAGTCCACGTTTTTTATCACGTTTTACTGAGTAGCGCACAAGATAGGTAAGACCTGTCGCCAGTATGATTGAAATCACCAAAAGCCAAAGCAGCACCTTAAGCGCATCGAACTCTAAACTACTACTCACATGAGCTGGTCCAATACATTTATTGTTCCTATTTACTTGGTCTACTATACAACTAAAATCATTCGCCAAAGCCACATAAACCACTGATGTGCCTAAAAAAATATACGGCCAAATTTTTAAAAAGTACATAAATCCGTAGCCTCGTTTGTTGTACTCATTAATACTTGGCAAGGTATTTGTTTTCTTAACTATAAATAACACTGTAACAAAAGTAGCTATTGCTAAGATTACTAGTGCAGAATAGTCGAACAATACTGGTAGGCTGAATACCATTATTATGATCACCGCCGAAAGTAGCATTAAAAATGTGTTTATCTTTTCGGATATAACTAACTGCCTATGTTTTTTTGACTTTGACATGCTAATCTTTCTGTAACAGCTTGCCGGTGTCTGCTACAACTTCGACAAGGCGATTACTATAACCCCATTCATTGTCATACCAAGCCACGACCTTGAGCATGTTCCCACCAACAACAGCGGTAAGCTTGAGATCAACTATTGCTGAGTGGCTATTGCCAATAAAGTCGCTGCTAACGAGCTCTTCCTCTGTGACATCTAGGATGCCCTGATAATATGGCTCCTTTGCTGCCTGCTTAAAGGCACTGTTTACCTCTTCGGCTGTTACGTTCTTTTTGGTAATTATTACAAAGTCGCTAAGAGACACCACCGGGGTTGGTACGCGAATAGACATGCCCCCGAATATTCCCTCGAGAGCTGGCAGGGCCTTGGCTGCTGCAATCGAGGCTCCCGTTGTTGTCGGCACGATATTCTCCGCAGCATTACGAGCTTCCCGCAAATCTTTAGCTGGAGCGTCTTGTAAACGCTGGCTTGCCGTGTAGCTGTGTACGGTAGTCATCATGGCTTTCTCTATACCAAACGCGCCCTCTATAACACCAGCCACAGGCGTAATACAGTTAGTGGTACAGCTGGCGTTACTAATGATGTCTCCCGACTTTTCTATTTCGTCGTCGTTAACACCCAGTACTATCGTATTGGCACCCTCACCCTTGGCGGGGGCGGAGATGACAACCTTTTTGGCACCAGCATCAATGTGAGCCTTGGCCTTCGCGGGGTCAACAAATAAGCCTGTTGACTCTATTACAACATCTATCTTGTGCTCTTTCCATGGGAGCGCTGCTGGGTCTTTCTCGGCTGTTACTATAATTTTGTGACCATCGACTTCGATATGCTTGTCATCAAAGCCTACCTTTTTGTCGTACGTTCCATAGTTAGTATCGTATTTCAGCAAATGTGCGAGGGTTTTTGTGTCCGTTAGGTCATTTATTGCAACCACCTCAATATCGCTGCGCGCAAAAGCAATCTTAAAAGCATTACGCCCGATACGCCCAAATCCATTTATTGCCACCCGTGTTTTCATCCCGTAGTAGATCTCCAAGAACTTTCGTTAGTCTGTATTCTTTTCATAACTCCCCCTCATGTAACCGATTAGTTAATATTGTCACCCTGTTGCGTAGCATCTTGGAGGCTCACTACAGGATTCATTTCTTCTGTGCCCTGCTTACTTAGAGGTATTGTAGCATAAATGCTTATGTTTATGACAAGTTAGAGAGGTAAATCTTGAATAAGCTTATGCTCGTGAACGTAACGAAGTGCATCGCGGTGCAAAGGATACTCAAATTCTGCTATCGCATCTGTAAAGGTGCTCCATTGGAACTTATCATGTTCGTAGCTTAGTCTCACATCTGTCGAGGCTGCTCGGCCAATATAAAACAGCCAGATAACATTGAGATTGTGCATAATTTCTGTGTGACTATAGACGAGATCGAGGTGCTTTGGATCAATCTGTATGCCCGCTTCTTCCGCAATCTCGCGCGCTGTTGCTGCCGCAATATCCTCACCTTCCTCTACCATGCCACCTGGCAGATCCCACCAGAGGGGTCTTCTGGGAGCAGTTTTACTGCGCCGCACCATAAGCATCTTGCCTTTATCATCCAGAATGATCGCTTTGGCAACAAGCTGCGTTTTCATACGCTATTTTGCTTTGTTTATCGAGTCTTGGATGACCTTTTTGGCGTCGTCTGGTCCGCCCCAGCCCTTAAGCTTGCCGTCAACGCCTTTCCAATCTTTCTTCCAGTCTTTGTAATGAGTGTAGAAGTGTTCCAGGTTTTTCTTGAATGATTCGCCTAGATCATCAAGTGTCTTGACGTGGTCTTTGCTTATATCATCAGCTGGTACACAAATTAATTTTTCGTCCATCTCTCCGTCATCTTCAAAGTATAGAACGCCGACTGGGCGCACAGGCGCAACCACACCGTGAGGTAGTGACTCGTCAATAATTACTAGTGCATCTAGTGGGTCGCCGTCATCACAAAGGGTGTCAGGAACGTAGCCGTAATCTGTTGGATAGCCAAGGTAAGTTCCATTAACTCGGTCCAAGAATAGCTTGCCAGTCTTCTTGTCCATCTCAATTTTATTGCGGCTACCCTTTTGGATCTCAATAATCACGTTTACAACATTTGGTGCATCGTCGCCATAACTTACATCTGCCATAGTCTTCTCCTTTACTTCACAACAATTGTACAATAGTACGTAGCCACTAAGCAAAGGGGAGCTATGCATTTAACATTCAGTCACAAAACACACGAAACCAGCAACATATATACTTACTGGTTCAAGCCGCTTGACCATCCGAAGCATATTGCTGGGCAGTTTATCGAGATGACCCTAGACTACCCCGACCCAGATGAGCGCGGTACTAAGCGGTGGTTTACCCTGTCATCATCTCCAACCGACGAAATGGTGAGTATTACTACCCGGTGGTTCGGGGATAAGGCAAGCACCTTTAAACAGACCTTAGATTCGCTCACTAAGAACCAAGGTCTCGAGGTCGTGGACCCCGATGGGGACTTCACCCTACCAGATGATAAAGACAAAGAGTTGGTATTCGTTGCCGGTGGTATTGGCATAACGCCCTACCACAGCATAGTTAAATACCTGTCAGACAAAGGCCAGAAACGTAAAATTCACCTTATATACGCGGCCAAAAGCAAAGATGACTTAGTGTTTCTAGATCTGTTTAAAAAATACGGCTGCAAAGTAACTACCGTGGTCGACGAAACTCTGACTGGTGCAAAAATTCTAGAGTTCGCCGAAGATTATTCCGAAAAACTCATCTATATATCAGGCCCAGAGCCCATGGTAGAGAGCCTGTACGACCAGCTAAAAGATCACGTTCCCAAGGATCAGCTCAAAACCGACTACTTCCCCGGCTACCAAACTATTTAGATTCGTGCATGACCCTTTCTATTCGGCAAGCATAACTTAGGTGCCACTCAACAGTGCCGTCGCACAACCAGTCATTATCTTCATCTAATTTCATCATCAGCTCATCCGAAAACCCTTCCCATCCAGTACCCGTTTTCGCGCCAGTGGTTTTATTGGTGTATACATATTCAGGCCAAAAATCACCCGATGGAAATATCGAAAAAGTTAGACCATTTTTTTCGAAAACAACTGCAGCGTCCGTGTATCCACATTCCTCGTCTTCAATCGGAAATCCATATATGCCAGCATCTAAAGCTGCCTGTCCTGCCGAATCCTCTGAGCCAGATAACTCTACTTCTACGCCTTGAATTTCAAAGCGGGTGATGAGGTCACGCCATTCTTCACCAATATCAAACATTCTTAGTAAATCATTGATGGACTTAACTATACTGTCCCGCGGTTCCATATTTTCATTGTCTGAAAAAAACCAACCTATAAAGACGTTGATAAAACCATGCTCAGTAACAGCATCCAAGATCTGCTCTTTAGTTAGTCCACCCACCGTTTCTGGAGTTCGGCGTGGCTCTTCTGGCATTATTTTCCTTCGAGGTATTCGCGTATGCGTAGGGCTGCGGTAGCACCTTCGCCCACGGCACTGGCGATCTGCATTGTCGCACCTTGGCGCACGTCACCTGCGACATATACGCCCTGCATGCTTGTCTGTAGTTTATCGTCGCTTGTAATAAATCCTATCTTATCTAGGTTAATTGCCGTGTCCTTGAGAAACTCTGTATTTGGCTTAAGCCCTACGAAGATGAAAACTCCGTCAGTTGGGAACTCAACCTTTTTGCCCTCATGTGTTCCGATAACTTTTGTAACCTTGTTATCGTGGCCGATGATTTCATCAGTCGTCGTGCCAAGATGTACGGTAATTTTGTCATTCTTTTCAAGCTCATGCACCAGCACATCAGAGGCCGTAATCTTACTACGTACCAACAGGTCAATATGGCTCGCAAATTTCGTCAAAAACAGCGCTTCTTGTACCGCCGAATTACCACCTCCGACAACGACAATTTTCTTGTCACGATAGAATGCACCATCGCAGGTTGCGCAGTAGTGAACGCCGCGAGCGTAGAATTCTTTCTCGCCAGGAACGCCGATCTTTTTGTAGTCAGTACCGGTTGCTATTAATACCGCGCGGGCTAATACGTCACCGTCGGTCGTTACCAGCTTCTTGTGGTCGCCCTCATCTGTAATATTGCTTACCTCGCCGAGCTTGATATCTGCGCCGAAACGCTCTGCCTGCAGGCGCAAGTTCTCGGCCAAGTCCAGACCAGAAATGCCCTTAGGGAAGCCTGGGTAGTTATCAACCCAGTCTGTCACAGCAGCTAGACCACCAGGGACAGCCTTTTCATACAAAATAGTCTCTATATCCTCACGGGTCGTATAGATAGCTGCTGCCAAAGCCGCTGGGCCAGCACCTACAACAACAAGATCATGTATTTTGGCTTTCTCACTCATATATGTTCTCTATTATGATGCTTCTGTAGGCGCAACGCAACAGAAGCACCCTTGATATCCTATGGTCTCGACTGCCAATCTAGGAAATAGCAGGAGCGAGTTGTTGCAGATTGTAGCCTATCACCACTTGTTTGCTATCATCTTGCTTTGTTACCACTGTTACGGGGACGGTTAAAGCTCCGCTAAGCTCAAGTGCTTCTTGCTGTCGATCTGGGTTTTCATCCAGATTTACTTCATTGTATTGCATGCCCTTAGACTGCAACCAACGTTTAACCATAACGCAGTACGCACAGGTGTTTGTTGTGTAGATAGTGATGTCTTTTGCCACTTTGACCCTCTCTCCCCGTACTTTTAGGGCTACCAACTACACCTTCCGACGTGGTAAGGAGCAGATTTTAGCCATAAAAGTTCGTGTTTTTATATTTAATTTGATTGTGTATTGATTTACTTTACTGAGTATATATAGTGCTTATGTTTTAGTCAATACCCCATATGTTGTGTTTTTTATTACTGTTGTGGATTAATCGCCAGTAGTTTTATATCAAATACGAGCGCAGAATTCGGAGGTATAGACTCATCTGGTGAGTCAGCACCATAGGCAAGGCTAGCAGGAATAATTAATCGGCGCTCGCCGCCAACTTTCATACCTGGCAAACCCTGACCCCAGCCAGCAATCACTTGATCAAGACCAAACGTAATTGGCTGACCGATATCAAGTGAACTCTCAAATATCGTGCCGTCACTCGCGAGTGCGCCTGTATAGTGCACTGTTACGCGGTCACCTGGTTGTACGGCCTCGCCAGTGCCTTCCTTAAGATCAATCACTTCTAGTTGAGTCACATCCGCTTGTGGCGTATAGTTTGGTAGTTTTTGTCCCGCGCTTGAATTGCCCTGACTTAGTTCGCTCAATGTCTTTTCCTCCTGTACTGATTGTTGCTCATCATCCTTGGTCACAACCTGCCAGATTATGACAGCCGTAAAACCAACTGTTGTAACAAAAAATAACAGCGCCATTACTAGTGCAAAAACTCGTTGCTGTTTCTTAGCCATATCTCTCCCTCATCTGTTATGGTACCAGTATACTCCATTCACTCGTTGGCTTGTAAAGATCAAAATTACAACTGTATCGGCTCTTCGGGAAAGCCGTGTCTAATACCCTGCAGAATTGCTGCTTTGAGCTTCTCGCTACGAAACGGGTACTTATCAAGCACATCAAAGTCAACCCACTCTGGTGTGTGGAGGTTACCCTGCATGTGTAGTTTAGCTTCGATTGAATCTTCCTGCAGCATAGCCTCCCCACCTGGATCTTTACATAGGAACACGTGCTGTATGCCGTACTTTGCACTAGGGCTTTCCACAAAGACAAGACGAGATGAGGAGATGGTAAAGCCTGCCTCTTCTTGCAGCTCACGTATTACAGCGTCAGATGGACTCTCTCCCGCTTCAATGCCACCACCGGGGAGCGTGTAATATTCCTTGCCGAACTTGTTCCGGTGTATCACAAGGAGAGCATTGTTCCTGATTATTATTGCTCGTGCTGCATGTCGCATAGCCTTATCATATCACGTGTAATACAAAACCGCCCCTGTAATGGAGCGGTTATTGCCTATATGGAGCTATCCTTACGCAGCTGGAGCTGGTGGAGTAGGAGCAGCGCCGCCATCTTCTGTCGGAGGCATTGCTGGACCCTCTGCTGGAGCTGCAGGAGCGCCACCGTCGCCACCAGCAGGCTCTACTGGAGGTTGTGGTGATACGCCTGGATCTTGTGGAGCTGGTGCGCCACCGTTATCTGGCATTGGGTTTACTGGTTGGTTTTGGTCGTCCATATTGGTTCCTTTTTTATATTGATAAACCTAGTGTTAATTCTAATGCTTTTATTACATAAATGCAAATGTGTGGGCTATTTGTGTGCTCGATTGACGGTCCAGAGCAATGCTGCCATCACAAAAAACAGCGCGCTATAAAAACCAAGCTCGGCATACAGCTCTACCTTGTATGCTTCGCCAGGATGCACAACAAAATATGCAATACCAGCCGTCGTATACGCTGCAGTTGCAAAAGCGGCGGCAGCGAAAGGGGCAACTCTACTGCGCAGTACAGCAGCAGTAATGATCGGTATCGCAAACACTGCAACCCCTCGTCTCGCAATGCCCCTTGTTGTAAATACAACATAGCTTGCGACAAGTGTATCAAGCACCACCAAGGTGCACACTAACCAGTGGTAATACCGAGCGGAAGATGACTTGCCACGGGCAGCATACCAAACGCCGGCAATGACAATAAGCATAATCGCCGCCACAGTCCAGCGTTGCAGGACAACTGAAGGAGTTATAAGATGCCACGCATCAGATACGACAATAAGTGCCGCAAACACGCCAACATAAATAAAATGCGCTCTTGCTGCGCGAACGACTGATGCCTGAAGTGATGCAAGTTGCTTGACTGACATAGTGCTTGTGTCTATTGTAGCAGAACGTTGTAAAGTATCTGCATGCAACTAGAAGCAGATGAGTACATGCAGCGAGGTTTCAGGCCAAGTTTAGAGCGACTACGCCTTGATCAATTTCAGCGTAATGTCCTCCGAGCTTATCGTATCCCCCTGATTGGGGAGCCTGGTCCAACACGTGACGGGCGTAAAGGCGCGTACTGGAAAGGTGATTTCAACAAGAATGGTGAAGCCGCGGTACTGGTTGCAACTACTTTTACACAAGCCAAATTTGCGCTGAAGTCACACTGGTATCTTGGAGTCCTGACGGAAGATATACATTTACTCCGTCAGGATACATCACGTGTCTGCATAGAAGTTGCCGAGTATCCTGTTGAGTCCCTCGAGCTAGCGCTACATGCACTCTCTTGTTTCCTTGCACCCGTCGATCCTGATGCCCTGTAGCGCATCCAATTTGCACAATCTAACAACCAGTAGCATAATGTTAGATAGCTAAACGGGAGCGCGAGCATGACAAGCCAAGATTCACCACTAGGCGGACCACTTGATCTACCAGAAGACGCGTATCCCAAACATCCCCATGCCAAACCCAAGAAACGAGGACTCAAGCTTGCCTTTATTATAGTCGGGAGCCTCGTACTTATCGGCGCTACGGGCTTTGGTATATGGAAGTTTGTGCTCAACAAATCATCAACGAATACAGCAAACACTAGCAATACAAATACTCCGTCTACTCAAAACTCGAGCAACGGAACAAGTGACGTGCCCGCATCTGAGCTGACAGAGACCTACACAAGCAATACCTTGCGTATTAGCTTTAAATATCCTAAGTCATGGATAGTATCCGAAGCAAATGGAGGCGTACTCATAAGCTCGCCTGAGTTTAGCTTTGAGACCCAGAATAATGGTGTCGTTCAGGGTAACTTCAAGATATATATTCGCAAAGGCGCAAGGGAGCAAGATCGTAAATATATTGGCACTGGTGTTGCGATTTTGCCAAGCCAGAAGCTGGTATACAGCGAGCCACTACCAGACCAGCGCACAGAGACCAATCTGTCCTTCTTTGGCGAAAATACAGATACAAATTTTGCCTTTTTCTTGATTGCCGGCAACTACGAACTACAAAAGGGCGATACGCTTGGACCAGATTATGGCAAGGAGCCTGAGACCTATATCATTGCCGGTGGTTACTCGGGCAAGGCACTTACTGACGATCTCGCAGCGTACCAGATGTCACCAGAAACCTTCCAGCAAACAATTGCCTATCAACAAGCTGTTGAGATTCTGAAGTCATTACAGATCAAGTAATCATTGAGGGCGAGTCATTTTCTCAAGAAGCCCTATTGCCAGTGGCGTAGCTGCAAAAAGTAGAAATGCGTACTCGCCAACAAAGATGGCAAATACTACTACCAAAGTAGCAATAATTACGACTGCTGAATTTCTCAGAACGGCCTTGTGTCGCGCCTGTGCACTCATATCGTTGCGCAAATGTTTGGCTGCATACTGCCACTGCCACCAACTCACAATTGCGAGTGTCAAAAAGTTTATAGGAAACAGTACTTCGCCAAGTAAAAGGCCAGAATACGTTCCCGCCAGACTCGTTGTAAAAGGAATAAGCACAACAATAAGTAATCGTAGTGTATTGATGGCTGTCAGGCGCCTATCTGCCTCCTGAATATGCTCAAACTGCCGAACATGAACAGCCCACATGCTACCAAGCAACAAAAAACTCACCACAAAGCTGACGAGGTTTGAGGACATCCCCGTCAACGCATGCCACAGCTCTTGATTACTCGCAGCATTGCCCAGTTCAGCGACATTGAGATCCAGCACCAGTAGCGTCATTGCGATTGCAAATACCCCGTCAGTTAGCGCCTCGAGGCGACGAGTGGAGAAGGATTGTCTATCGCTGCTCATAGGCCAAGGATCCCACGTAATAAGACATACAAACCAATAAGACCAACAAACCCAGCCGTAACTTCGTGTCCGTGCTTGGCCATAAACCTGGACAAAGCCCCAAGGAGTTTTTCTCCGCGCTTACCCATGGCGGTTAGCAGCAACAATGGGAGCCATATCGGCAACATGGCAAACAGCACCATGAGCACCAGGCCAGCACTGCGTACTGCATCGCCCGCTGTCTGTAGCTCTACACCAGCTGGTATAAACATAATAATGGTTGTGAAATTACTAAGCATGAGTGCGGCGCCAAGCAGAAATGCCTTCAGGTAGCTGGCATGGTCACTAACACGTGCCGACTTGTTTGCAGCGCTCCCCTTATGCCAGCTGTGAGCTGCCAGAGCAAGCAGTGCAATACCCGCGACAATGTGGATAATATCGGCAGTCATCGTCGGGTCACTTGCTTGCGCGCGGACATGCATGACAAAGAACAATAACAAGGCAATCGTGGTGATTGTCGCCAAAGCCCCGAGCGAAAACACAAAACATTGTTGTTTTGGTCGCTTGGGCTGACTTAGTATCAAGATAGAAGTTACCAACAGTAACGGGCTCACGGCTGCGCCAAATGCATACGGCATAATCTGCAAAAGCATACCTAATAGTGTACCGTATTCGCCCTCACAATACAGGTCTACACGGAGAAACTTGCCCAACTACCTAAATATAGTTATGCTTATACTTAAATAATTAACTCATGGACATACTATGAATCCTAATCAACAGTTCGATCAAACAAATCCTAGCCAACCGTTACCTAATCAGCCACCCGAGCAACCGCTACAGCAACCACAAAGCATATCACCGCAGCCCCAAAACGTGCCCACCGAGCAGCAAGTGCCAGGTACTACAACGCCAGCACAAACAGTTACACCAAACCAACCAAACCAGTGGTTCCAGCCGACACCTGCACAGGTTACGACACCTCACCAGCCTCAGCCTCAGAACCCGTCAATGCCTACGCCCACTAGCATGCCGACACCTCCCTCTCCGGCAACCAACACAAATGGTAACTCCTTCTTCCAGGCGCATAAGCGTTTGATCATCATTCTGGGAATTGTCCTAGCTGTACTTATTCTGCTAACCTACGGTTTCTTTAGACTTAAGTCAGATAACACTCGGTCTATTCTTCGAAGTTACTACGATGTGTACTCAGATGAATCAGGGGCAGAGATTAATACGAGCGATGCACTCTACGCCGCTTTGTACTATACCGCTGCAAGCAAAGCCAACTTCACAAGCAAGTCTGACCTCGCAAAGCAAAGCATAACTACTACTACAACATCCGCCACTAACTTTTCGAACTTAGTAAATGGTCGCTGGCCAGTTGATGGCAATGTAAAAGCTGCGGGCATCGCATTTGGTGCCAGCGCAAGCTCGGCTGCGACCCTCATGCAGAATTTCATCGATGATGCTGCAGCCGGTGTCGACATAACCGTTGGTATCAAGGATCTGCTGGACTCTGATACCAATACACCTATTCGTCCATATGGAGATCCCGCAAGCACGGTTGCCGCGCGCGCAGCAGC
Source organism: Candidatus Saccharimonadota bacterium (assembly GCA_020428115.1). Taxonomy (GTDB): domain Bacteria; phylum Patescibacteriota; class Saccharimonadia; order Saccharimonadales; family JAGQNJ01; genus JAGQNJ01. The sequence continues at coordinate 4,870 of JAGQNJ010000009.1, read as the reverse complement.
TCAAAAAACCAAAGCTACTGAACTACGCCAACAGATTGCTAATACTACCTTTAAAACGCAAGAGGTTAAGGCACTTTACGATACATACGACACAATGCTCAAGGCGTGGGAAGAAAATCGTGCAGCCATCGAAGCAGCAATAAACGCAGGTGATCAAGGCGGCGCAAGTGTCAAAGTCTCCGAATCATACAGTATCTTTGACTCCAAGAAAATTAACGAAAAGATCGATGCTGTCAATATCGCTATCAAGAGCGCCGTAGAGAGTCAAGAATTTACAGCCCTAGACAAGCTGTACCAAGCATCAATCCAGAAATAATAACTGCTTCGAGCGCCAAAGGATAATACCCTCATAGATACGTACTCGTACGCTTCTGTGATATGATAATTGCACAAAAAGGAGAGGCTATCTATGAAAAAATTACTGATTATTGGTTTAGTTGTCCTGGCTGTTGCTGCTGGGGTCTGGTGGTTCCTACTGCGTGGCGATAGTTCAAACGATACACAGGTATCACAAGATGCCGACACATCAATACCCCAAGCCTACAAGGCAACTGATGATGTCAGCTTTGACAGCTACACCTCGGAGTTCAACCCTAATCTGAAGCTTCGGTATCCTTCGAGCTGGATCGTAGCCGAGGGCGAAGCTAACACTGCCGACTTCCAGGTCATCACACTCGAGAGTGGCCAAGACCTAAATGGATTCTATATGTGCATGAACATGGACGACTATGCTGCAGATGATAAATCAGATCTGAGCATTCCCGATATCCAGGTCGTAGCCGTCGAACCATTCAAAACAGAAGGTATCAAAGATGGTTTGTACCTTGTTACATTCAAACGCACTAAATACCCCAACGATTACCAATTTGGCTTAACTGACGTTGCACCCGAAGTTGGCGCCAACGTGTTCACCGATCAGATTACAAGTGATTCTGGTCGCCGCTTACAAGTATGGGGACGGTTTAACTGTCGTGAGACTGAGCGCCCCAGCATGACACAGGAACAGTTTGATAACTCACAGCTATTCCACGAAGCTAAAAGTGTCCTTGCCAGCCTGCAGTTCTAATGACAAATACAACAGAGTAAGACACAGGTAGGCGTTAGCTACGGCCTGGTTCGCTCCTATACCCCATTGGGTCAGTAGCAAACGCTTCCCACTGAGCATCTTCCACCGGCAGCAACAAAGTAACCATGCACTCTTGGCGGGCAAGCTCGACAATTGAGCTAAATACATAGCCAAATCCAAACTCAAAGTGCTCACGACTTATCTCATCGACAAACTCCAAATCCCATCCAAGGGAACTCATTGCTTCATGATATGCATGAGCTTTCTGGTACCCACTTCTCGCAGTTTTGATGACCTCCACTGCGCCTGTAAAAATCGGCTCGTCGTTTGGCTTATGTGTAGCGATCGGCGGATTTTGCAGAGAAGAGCTCAATACGTCGAATAGCGTCTTGCTCAATGCTAATTCTCCAGCACGCAGGCCAAGCACCATGCCACTACTGAAGCTTCTCTCCACTTCCGTAAGACACTCTTCGAATAATTTCGGACTTACAACTTTGCTAACAACAGTCTCAAGTGAGCGACGAAGCACCTCTTGGCTACTGTATATGTCTGTATACGTGGCAACGTATCGCCGCACGGACGCATCGCTGCCCGCTTGAAAATTCCTGACATCATTCAGCAGTGCTGTTGCCCCGCCCTGTCCCAATATTTCATCAAAATTGGGTGGATGCGGTACATACTCCATAGTGTTCCTACACTACACCTTACAGAATGTGATGACAACTAATTAAGCTGCTGTGCGTTCGTTGGGATCGCAATAGTCACTGGCTTGTACTCGTAAGTGATCGAGCTTGTGCCTTCTGGTGTTGTTACTTCAACCTGTGCAATACGGCGAGTGCTGGTATTGATGAATATCTTACTTGTAGTACCGTCTGTTGAATCATTGACTTGCCAGACATCACATGTGCCACCTGCACAACTCTGTTGACCTGCATAGGTCGATGTACTCTTCCATGCTGCTACATCCTCTGCTGTATACTCATACTGACTTGGATCGAAGCTTTGCTGTGTTGCGCCATCAAGTGGCATAACATAGCACTGGTCGCCTGTACATGAATAGAACGCATCTTTGGTATAGATTGCTCGTATCTGTTGCCCATCTACTGTCGAAGTAAACTGTGTAACTCCCTCTCCATTTGACTCTAAAGTTGCATTATACGTCTGTCCATCTCGCGTACCTGAAACAGTAGCAACAAATGGTGCGTTATCACCAACAAGCACATCGATATCAGCAGTGCCTTCGGTTGTTTCTACGGTAACCGTTTCTGTCTCATTGTTCTGTGACTGCTGATAGACGTAATAGCCAACGCCACCGACGGCTAGTACTGCTACAACAATTAATACAATAAACAGTGGTGCTAAGCCCCGTTGATTGGTTTTTATACTTGTGATTCTCATACCCGATTCCTCGCTTATTTCTGGATCTAGTCTAGCAAGAATTAATCAAGACGTCTAATATAATGCTCGTGCTTGGTGCTACAAACGCACCGCCTCAAGTTTTGTTTGCGCTGTAACTGTAATTGCATCGAGAAGCTTGGTGACTTCAGCTCTGGTAAGGGTTCGTGCATCATGCGTCAACTTGATACGCAGTGTAATGTGTTTGTGTACATGATCATCTGATGGCTGATATATGTCCACCGGCCTCAGTGCTGCATCATAGCCATGTTCCTGCTGCGCCAAAACCAACTCAGTGTATACAAGTTCAAATAACTTCTGATAGCTCACAGAATCAGGAAGCTTAAAGCTAATGTCTTGCTCGGTGGACGGGAAACGTGATAGTGGCTGATAGGCACGTGGCTTTGCCAGCGCTAGTAGCTGCCTGAGATCAAGCTCAAACCCAGCCACAAACTTTGGCAGTTTAAGGCGCTTGTGCACAATACTCCTAAACTCACCCAGCTCACCGATAAATTCACCAGTTGCTGCTCGCACGATCGCGGTGCGATCCTTCTCGAATGGCGCGATCGCCGCCTTGCTTATAGGCTGTTTAGGATTGTGGTTTGCTGCCGATTCGTATGTTGCTACAATGCCAAGTTCCTCGAGTAGCTGATCGGCAAAGGCACGAGCCTGATAGTATGGTGCGCCTTTATAATTAGCACTAGTCGCCTTTTCATCTGCAGCAAATACAAGAGCCAGTCGATAATCTTCTATCGGCAATTTGTCTTTGCCAATCAGATCCTTGCCATGCACAGGGTTCATCTCAAAAATTGCAAATTCACTATGTCCCGCTCTGATGTTGGCATGAACCTTATCAAGCAAGCTCGGCAATAGACTCAGTCGGTAGTACTGCAAATCTGGGCTCAGCGCATTGCTAATCTGGAAGGCATTCTTGCGATCTTGGCCAACTTTATCTATCAAATCACCATGCACAAAACTGTATGTCAAAACTTCGTTGGCACCCGCCGCAGACAAAATATCACGCACCGTAGCTTTGCATTCGAGCAGCGAATCTTTTTGGGCAGGCGTGACGCTTCGCTGAGGTAGGTCCTGTGGCAAGTGGTCATAGCCGTACAGCCGGCCCACTTCTTCGACCACATCCTCTGGTATCTCTATATCTGTTCGCCAAAATGGTGGCGTAACGGACAGTTTATCGCCACGATGTCTTGCTTCAAATTCTACATTTTCGAGCATCTTGGCCATGTCAGTAATTGCCAGCTTCTCACCCAGACGCTCACTGACAAAGTTTGCTGTTAGCTCAACGGTCGGCTCTTTAAACTTTTTGGTATTGATATCATGCACGTCACCAGCAAATTCGCCACCACCCAGATCACACATTAACCGGCCAGCATAGGCGAGCACCTTGTCGTTTTGCAGCGGGCTCTGGCCTTTGTTAAACCGCGTGACTGCATCGGTAAAGAGGCCGTGCGCCATCGAGGTACGTCGAATGTTGTACATATCAAAGGTGGCACACTCTAATATGATGTTGGTTGTATCGGTATCAATCTCTGTATCTGCTCCACCCATTACCCCGCCAACAGCCAGCAAGCGATCTTTGCTTGCAATCATGATAGTGTCTTTGCCGGGTTCAATAGTTCGACCTTTGATGAGCGTGATCTTCTCGCCCTTTTTGGGTTTGCGTACAACAATAGTTGCTGTGTCGCTATTGTCCTGCGCAGCAACTTTGTCATAGTCAAAGGCATGGAGAGGCTGGCCTGTGACATACATCACATAGTTAGTGATATCTACAATGTTATTGATCGGGTTTATACCGACGCGATTAAGATAGCTCTGGATGTAGGTTGGCGAGGGTGCAACCTTAACGCCGCTGATCGGCACCATCATAAATCGTGGAACAAGCTCAGGTATATCGTTAGTGACGTTAAGCTTGAGCTTTTTGACCATTGGTGTGTACGCAAGTGCTTTCTTGTACCACTCTGGTGATGTGAACTGTATATGCTGTATGCCGGCAATCTCGCGCGCGACACCCAAAATCCCAAAGCAATCTGGGCGATGTGTAAACATTTTGTTCTCGATGTCGATAATATAGTCGTCCAGTTCATATGCTTCTATCAATGATGTGCCTGGCTTGCAATCAATATCCACCTCCAGAATCCCTTCGTGGTCTTCATTAAGCGCCAGTTCCTTGCCGCTGGCCAACATTCCGTTACTATCCACACCACGCAAGGGGCGAACCTCTAGCTTAAACTGCTCTGTGTCATACGTGCTCGGCACAATGGCTCCAGGAGGTATCCAGGCTACTAGCAAACCCTCGCGCACATTTGGCGCACCACATACCACTTGCACCCATCCGTTTTCATCGCGTGCCACACCAGCAGTTTTGCCACCATCGTCTACCTTACAAACACT
>JAGQNJ010000090.1 GCA_020428115.1 Candidatus Saccharimonadota bacterium | reverse complement strand
CCCAATATTCATAAAAAGCTTGAAATTATTAAACGGGTAGGGCTTGGCTATATCCATCTTGGACAACAAGCAACGACTCTGTCTGGTGGAGAAGCTCAACGAATTAAGCTTAGCAAAGAATTATTTAAAAAAGCCTCTGGTAAAACCTTGTATATCTTAGATGAACCTACCACAGGCTTACATTTTCATGACGTTAATCAATTATTAGAAGTTTTGCATGAACTTGTGGATCAAGGAAATAGCATGATTATTATTGAGCATAACCTTGATGTTATTAAATCTTGTGATCATGTAATAGATCTTGGCCCATTGGGAGGCCTTAAAGGTGGAGAAATAGTGGCAGTAGGTACGCCAGAAGAAGTGGTGGGTAATAAAAATAGTTTTACTGGTCAATTTTTGGCCGAAGTTATGAAGAGAGATAATGCTTAGTACTTATACAACTTGGATTTTACCACAACAAAATGGAGATTTTTGGTGCATAGATATAATTCAAAATAATGCACAACGCTTAAAAGC
>JAGQNJ010000008.1 GCA_020428115.1 Candidatus Saccharimonadota bacterium | reverse complement strand
AGAAGCTATTAACTGTTAGCAGCAATAGCACGAGTCGATCATGGATATACTTTTTTGGGATATGCATAAGTCTTCGTACTAGTATAGAGCTTTGCCTGCTCTCTAGTCCAGTGGTTTAAGTTCGCTATAACAACCTAGTGAAGCAAATCTTATGAGGTGCAGGAGGAACAATTAAACAAACCTGGTGCGGATGGAGGGAGTCGAACCCTCGTCTCGGCCTTGGGAAGGCCACATAATAGCCGTTATACGACACCCGCAGGGTGTATCATTGGGGTCCTCGCAAAGGTAATCCTTTGTGGGGTAAAGGAAGAATCGCAGTAGATCTTACGAAGACTTTGGACATTTAGTTTCCAAAGTCCTGGAAGATCGAAACGGATTCTGACGTGGAGCCACCTAGCAGGATCGAACTGCTGACCTACACGTTACGAATGTGTCGCTCTACCAACTGAGCTAAGGTGGCGTAACGAAACCTATTGTACCAGATAGCTCACTGCTCGTTATCTGAGTTTTCGGAGCCTTTATCTGTATCTGGTTTGTGGGGGTTTTGCTCGATAAAATCCTGCACGCGTTTATCAATCCGGGCCCGACGCTCCGGATCCAGCTTTGCGAGCCCATCACTAAACTGCTGGAGATGTTCTGGCGCTGGACGTGGCGAATCAGACCCATCATGCGGCATGTCTGGATGTTCCAAAAACGCGTCGTGATCAGAGCCAGTTTCTGGTTCTGGCGCGCGTGATTGAGATTCGTACTCAGCCATCGCAGCAACCTACCGCGTCTGTGCCATGAGTTCGCGGCGCGCTACACTCTGGCGAGAAGCCGTGTGCGATTGCTCGACATGCGGAGCTCGTGCAGCAGCAACTGCATCTGTCTGCCCCATCTGGCGTTCCCGGCGCTCTGCAATTCGGTCACCAAAGTGCTGTACAAGCGCAGCGTCAATATGCTCTTTTGGTGTTGGCGATGCTACGTTCTCAGTAGCATCAGTGGGTACTTGTACCTCTGTATTTAGAGCTGTCGCACCGAGCATGCCTGCCTTAATCTTATCGATCGCTTCGTGGGGATACGCACCCTCTGGCCTACCTGTTGGTAGATTGGGTGTTGGTTGTATGTTTGCAATTTGTGTTTCTGTTACGGTCATGATTATATATTAGCATAAGCTTGATGATTTGTAAATAGTATTGTTTCTGCTTATTGCTTTTTGCAACAGAAATTGCTATCATCACATCTGTTCTTTAAAGCAACTGCACCGAGCGCGCTGACCTTTGCGTTTGGATGCAGGAGCCGATTTCTTACCGAGAAGCGGAACAAGCCGTATTAAATATACGGCGACGTGAGCATCGCAGGTAAAAATCGGTTTATGCGCCAAAAGTGGCAGAAGAGTTGCCGGCTGTGCTGGCAAGCAGGCTGACACGGCGCAAAGGTCAGACGAGGGCCCGTGGTGTAGTTGGCCTAACACGCCTCCCTGTCACGGAGGAGATCGCCGGTTCGAATCCGGTCGGGCCCGCCAAACTAAGAATCCTACCCTTGTGGTAGGTTTTTTAGTTTGGGCAAGTTCGCTTGCGATTAGAACCGGGTAGCCCCAAAGGGCCGGTTCGTAGACAAGGAGCACGCACAGAAACTACCTCATAGTTTCGAGCATACGACGCTGGCATCTCGAGTAGAACGAGAGTACGCGGGCGGGCAATTACTGGGTGGTGATGTATGCGCGGGCGGGCTGCTGCTCTTTGAGATCGTTGATATAGCTGCTAATGTCGTTGAAGTTGAACAGTATGCGTGCAGCGCGCACCTTGTCGTCCTTCTTTTCGAGCAGTTTGAAGATCTCCAGGCTATACCCAGTGTTGATGATTGGCGAGACCTGTCCAGGTTGCATGGTAAATAGTACATCCGTTGCCTGTGGTGCTAAGTCTCGGTTGGTTTTGTCGATCCAAAAACCCATATCACCCCCGTTGTCCTTGCTTGTAAGGTCGTCTGAAAACTCCTTGGCTACTGCCGCAAAATCAGCTCCCTGCTGGAGTTGTAGCTCTGCCTGCACTGCCTGATCCTGTGTCTGGGTATCGAGTGCTGCTATCACCTTTTGGGTTAGCATTTCTTGTTCAAGATAGCGTTTGAAATCGGCTCTAGACCAGCCGAAGTAGTCCTTCAGAACTTCTTCGAACACCTTGTCCCCGCTGCCAAGTCGGTTCTGTGTGCGTAGTAGCTCGATCTGAGTCTCAACCTCCTGATCACTAACAGTTATATTATTCTGTTTCGCCAACTCCTTGATGTAGGCGAAGTTAATCACCTTCTCGAGAGCCCGCTTTTTGAAATCATCCAGTTGTTGCTGCCCTGACTCACTATTAAGATCGAGTTGCTGCTGTGTCTCGTAATAATGCATGTATCTGCGCAGTTCGAATAGATAATTTTCGTATGCCACGAAGTCGCCACCAATGCGCGCAACCGGAAACGGAATTACCTGAGTTACTTTATATAGAAATGTGGATGACCCCTGGAATTTGTACAAAGCAAGCGTGCAATAGGTAAAGAACGCGATGAGCGTTGCAATAAATATCGACACAGAAATAAGCACGATTTTGTGCTTAGAATGCTGCAATGGATAGATGTACTTCTTGGCAGATGAGAGCACTTCATCGCGGTGTTCTTCGACGGTTTTGTTAGTGATACGCGGAACAGTCTTGGGCGGTTCTGCTGGCTGCTGACTCTGGCGCGCCGCCTCAACAAGCGCTTCGCCCTTTTGGTGTGCTTTTTTGTGTGCCTTTTTAATAAATTTCTTCATTGCCCTCTTCTTGTTCCTCTGGTCGCGCTGTTAATATTTTTGCACTGATACCCTGGTCGCGCAGAACCATGGCAATTTTTTTCTGAACCTTCTCGGGGTGATGTACTTCGTGAATAATCAGGTCACCCATGTAGGTTTGTATCATTATTGTACCAAATCCCAGCATGGTTGCTTGAAATCCGGCGACCTGATAGTTCATCGATTGTATTTGATCAAGATTCATGTCCACCACTGTCTTGTGGAACAAACCCTTGCGAGTAATCTGTATGAGTCGCTGGTTGGTCACGATGTACACGCTGTAATACCAACTGATCCATGAGGGAAAAAACACTACAAATGCGAGCACAAAACCCGCGGCTAGCCCGCCGAAGAAGTAAGACATCTCTGGCTTAATAAGCGCTGGGACTGTACCGAGTAACACCGCAAAACAAGCCAAAACGAGCCCCTTGCGCATCACAATTGGGTGCTTGCGGAATACGTAGAGGACTTCTTCGTCATCAAATTGGTCTTTGAACAGCTTATCTGGCTTGTTTTTGTTGGACGTTTCAGCCATAACCATATTGTACCAGGAATAAAGCCAAAGTATGGTACCCCCAATACGATTCGAACGTATATCTTTTCCTTAGGACGGAATTGCTCTATCCATTGAGCTATGGGGGCGTGTCAGAACAAGTACAGTATAGCCTAGCGCTCGTCTTGGTTATAGACGTGCATGTACTCAGACTTGTCGTATGTCATAAGCTCATCTGCACCAAAGAAGTGTGCGACTTCTCGCTCGCCACTTTCTTTACCATCGGAGGCATGTACCAGGTTTCTACCTTGTCCAATCGCAAAATCACCCCTAATTGTGCCTGCATCAGCTTGCCGCGGGTTGGTTGAGCCAACAATGATACGCACAGAATTGATACACTCATACCCTTCCCAAGCCATTACGACTACTGGTGAGCTTTTCATGTACTCTGCTAGATCAGCATAAAATGGCTTGTCGATATGTTCGGCATAGTGACCATCGAGCTTAACGTCGTCTAGTTGGATCATTTTGAGTCCAATGAGTTTAAGACCTTTTTGCTCGAAGCGCTTGACTATTTCGCCGACGAGTCCGCGCTGTATAGCATCTGGTTTTGCGATAATAAGTGTTCGTTCCATGTATGTCTCCTGCACGGCATTGTAACAGATAGGGACGCACGTTCAAAGCACATTAGATGTGTGGTCTAATGCTACAATGAACATATGCGGTTTAATGCAGCAAAAACAGATTTTTTGGAGTATCTTGAGATCGAGCAAAATCGATCCATGAAAACAATCCGGAACTATGATCACTACCTTACTCGCCTCATTGACTATGCTGGCGACATCAAAGTTGACGATATTGACGCAGAACTAATACGCAAGTGGCGCATGTGGCTTAATCGGCTCGGCACCAACACGAGTGATGAGCTCGATAAAACCACACAAAATTATCATTTGATCGCCCTGCGCAGCTTCCTCAAATACTGTGCGAAGCGCAACATCCCTGCCCTGGCTGCCGACAAGGTTGAGCTAGCTCGCACACGTCGCAAGCAGGTAACCTTTTTGACACCTGAAGAATTGCACACATTATTTGCTCAAGCAAATATTACCTCTGTTAGTGGGCTGCGTGATCGTGCGATTCTGGAACTCCTTTTTAGTAGTGGGCTGCGTGTTTCGGAGCTTACCAACCTCAATCGTGACCATATCAATCTCAAGCGTAAAGAATTCATGGTGCGCGGAAAAGGCCAAAAAGACCGGCCAATTTTTATTAGTGACGAGGCCAGTGACTGGGTTCAGCGCTATCTCGAAAAGCGAACTGACACGCTAACCCCCCTCTTCGTTAGCTATGGCGGCAAAGGCACAGCAACGACAAGCGGTAATTACAAGCGCCTAACTCCTCGTAGCGTTCAACGCATGGTGGCACGCTACGCAAAGCTAGCGGGTATCACCAAGCATGTTTCACCTCATACCCTGCGACATTCCTTTGCAACAGATCTACTCATGAACGGTGCGGATCTACGCAGCGTGCAGGCTATGCTTGGGCATAGTAATATTGCCACGACTCAGATTTACACGCATGTAACTGACCCACACTTAAAAAACGTGCACGAGAAGTTCCACAACAAAAAAGCAGCTAGTTAGGGGTACATTCAACTGGATTGCTACGATTTCCATCGTAGTCGACATTACCTGGTAAGGCTACAACATCCGCACCTAGTGCGGGATCATTTGACGGATAAACCGCGAGTCTTTTGCACCAGGTACCCAGGGATTCTATTGCAAATTCGGGCATAAAGTACGATGTTCTTAGTGGCACACGCACTTGTATGCGCCGCAATACATCGTTTGCCTTACCCGTAGAATCAATCATAGCCTGTTCACCAACCAGCTCAACCGGCTGGCCGTTACTAAAAGCAGTGATGGTAACGTCAGCATTGTTGTATACAGGCTTGAGACGCAAATAAAAGATGTTCGCACCTGAAATGTTGGTTATCTCTGCGTTGCATTGTTTAGGGTAGTCACCACCAACATTGGCCACATTACAGTTACCGTTTACGAATGCACCATTGCCATCAGCACCACCTGTTTGATAATTCTGCGTGCCAATTTGACCCGCATTACCCGGCCGAGGATACAAGAATACTGTTTGCGCCATATTGATCAGGGTATCCCGAGATGCTCCACCGGGAACAGGCATGAGTGTGGCTCGAACAATTGAGCCGCCATTGGCTGGGAACAGCGTGGGGTTATCTTGCATGTATTGGCTCTGTGGCAAAAAATAACTGTCGTTGTTTTCGGCGAATGCAGTGTGCGTACCACTAGAAGCGTTGTAATCACTGTCCTGCCAGCTTATTTTAACTGATGTAATGGGCACCCCACCAGCTGCTTGTAAGCGGATAATTTTGGAGCTATTGGTATTCAAACCTGCATATTCGAGAGTGCCTGGTGATTGGTCAACAAGAACGCAGGTGTATTCAATGCCAGAAGTTGTATCAAGCGTATTACTACCACTACCCTGACCTCCCGGGCTAATCTGCTGGGTATTACGACAATCAGTTATATCATTCGTAAAACCCGCCTTAGTAATTGCATTGATCGCATCATTTACTCCTGTTTCTGCTGCGTAAAACGCTTGAGTATTGAGCTGTCGATCAAGTGCCTGTCGCTGTTCACGTCGCATAAGCAGTGCGAAACTAACGGCAATGAGTGAGAGAACCGCAATGATAACAATACTGATAATCGTTGAGGCGAATCCCTTTTGGTTTGTTCCAATGCGTTTCATATAATGCTGCCCTTACTTTACTGTATACGTTTTACTATGTCAGTGCTTAATTGTGACAGTGCGCACCACTGTGCACCGGTTATTGCGCCCTTGCAACGAATCGGCCCTTGCATGTTGCCTTCCTCATTTTGGGTAAACTCAATGAGATCGTTATCTCCATACAAAACCGCCAAATCGATACCGTACAGTGGACTATTATTTGTGATGGTCAGTGTCTTAAGACGCATATATTGATCGAGCAACTCACGACCTTGGCCACACGGCGTTTCTTCGCTCAGGTTGCAGGGAGTACAATCCCCTGGCACGGTCGTGTCTTTCCAGAGGCCATGACGGAGACGATTGGTTGTATTATCGTAAGTTCCTGGTTGCTGACCATCGAATACTTGCTTATTCAGCGAGTAACTGTAGCGCTGGTCTCCAATGCAGAAACTATTTACAGTTATGTCTTGCCCGTTACTGGTCGAAAAAACCTGACTTGTCTGGGAGGACGTAATATCTTTGCCTGCAAATTGCACAGGTCGCGAAATCTCATCCATAATACTTCGAGCTGCTTGTTGAGTGCGTGCGCTGATGATTCCCTTGTAATAGAGTCGTCCTATCTGTACAACTGCAGTCGTAGCGCCCAATAGAATAACTGCAAATATTGCCGTGGCAATCATGAGTTCAACAATAGTAAATCCTGCTTGATTACTGCGCTTGTTCATTCGTACATCCTGTAGAGCATCTTAACTTCGTCTCGGCCACCACCAAATCTATCCCAGCGTGTTACAACTGTGAAGAATGCACCATTACCATTGCCGCCTCCAGTTGGTGTTGCCTGTATCGCAACATGATAGAGGCCATCTTTGATGCAGCTGCCTCCCGCTTGACCGCCATCTGGGTATACACCAAAATCATCATCAGCTAGAGGCGGGATAGACGTCTCGCCAAACTGCACAACAGTCGTACCATCTATACAAAAAACCCTGTTGGCATTGAAAACTGCAGGATTATCTATAGCAAGTTTTTTGAGCTGCTCAATTTGACTTTCTGTATATTTGAGCGCCTCACTTCGTTCTTGCGACTGACGTGCACTGCGCAAACTTCGTGATGCTACACTGTAGACGCCACCAATAACAGTGCCTAGTACAGCAACAGCGATCATGACTTCGATGATGGTATCCCCTACTTGGGTAAGTCGTGTACGCTTCATGAGTTGCAGACCTCTGGCACTGCAGCATCAAAGAACGTTTCAGTACTAAGCTGACGACCACTACCACCAATGGTTATTGCGGCCGGCCGGGCTGGACTTGTCGTCCCGCTCTCAAGACAGATAATCACCTGATTTGGACTTCGAAGCGTATCATTAAAAGTTGCTGCGTCGGAAACACGGCTCGCAATGGTGTCGTTACTCTCGCCCAAACTCGTATTGGCTACTGTAATAAGATCAAAACTCTGGGAACCCGAAACAAGATCATCGTTGCCACCCGCACCTGGGAATGTAGTGACAAAGCCGAATGCACCAATCGGGGTGACAGTATCGTCGTATACAGCCCACATAGAGGTTGCGTGTATTTGCCAAGGAAGTTCATTGGTATAACTAAGATTTGGATTGGTATGTGGCAAAACCGGCTTGGCCGCTGCGAGACTGGTGACTTCTTGTTTACCATTTACTGTTGTCGTCTGCCTGAGACCCACAATAGTAAACACTGTATAGTCATTACAATTGCTCAAATTTTGGCCAGATGCATCACACGCATCCTGCAGGGGGCCAAGCTGAACAATCTTACCTATGAAAATACAATCCGTGTTTTGTCCCAAATTGGTCTGCTGACCACTAGGAAAGGTCGGGCCGCTAGCACTCGCCTGGCATGTAAAGTCGCCATTGCTTTGAAAGTACCCACTCGACACCTCGTTCATGACATCTCGAATCTTGGAACTTGCTTCCTGAACACCTTGGGTAAACTGCGTTCTACCCTGGCGACCACTAAAAACATACAGCGCAGATACGAGTAAAACACCGGTGACAGCCAAGAAAATCATGACTTCGATAATGGTATACCCCCCTGTCGCACTATGACGGCGCGGTATCCCTTGTACCAACTGTTTGCGCAAGGGCTTGCTCATACATTGTAGTATAGCATAAGCGTCTTTGCTTGACCCCTAGAAAACAGCAACAAAGAGTAGACCTTGGTACCAGCTATTAATGCTCGCCCCAAACAGATAGACAATTACTGTCGCGGTTATCAAAAATGGCCCAAAAGGCACCTTGTGTGAGGCCTTTTTACCCTGCAGTATCAGTGGCAGTGACACAACAGTACCCAGCAAAGATGCAATAAACAGAAGTAGTACGCTATTAATAAGACTACCTGCCAACAAACCAATAGCAAACCCGAGCCGCACGTCACCACCCCCTATCCATGCACCACCTGATACTTGGAACAGAAGCCAAAATACTCCACCGAGTGCAATACTACCCAGTATTAGGTTAAGCACGAACCAAACATCGGGAACCCCGCTAGCTAGACCGATAATCGTCTGGAGTCCGACGAGACCGAGCAGTGTGTATACGAGGCTGTTTGGCAATAGCATCCAGTGCAAATCATACACAAAGAGGGCCATAAGCAGCACGAGTATGCCAAGCCACACGATAAACTGCAGGGCCCCAACCCAGCCAAACTCATACGGCCAATACAGATACGAAACACAGTACAAAACAGCCATGCTAAGCTCGACGACTGGGTATTGCCAACTAATCGACTTGTTGCAATAGCGGCAACGGCCTCGTAGTTCAAGCCAGCTAAGCACGGGTACTAGATCACGCGCTGCCAAAGAGTGCTTGCAGTGTGGACACATAGAGCGACCGCGGGATATTGAGAACTCTCGCCGCTTTTTATTTGTTTTGGCAGTAGATTGCTGGTGCGTTCGCCAGACCAGTGCATTTACGAAGCTGCCCAAACAGAGGCCGACCAACACGAGTGCAACAAGTATCATGCTCGTCATTGTAGCTTAGGCTAGCCTTCTACACAAAACGGAGTTCGGCCTGTGGCTGTCTCGAGCCACACAACTACGATAAACTGCTTGCCCGAACCTGGCTGCCAGTCGGTCGCACTAGTTGAGTCATCTTCTGCACACTTAAAGCCCGATCGTACGTGCAACGCCGTCTGGCTTGAGGTATTTGGCGAGCTTGGACTAAACGTAACTTCGCTATTTTTCTCATAGATTGCGAGATTCTCCCCACCGATAACGTTCGATACGAATGTTGAGGTATTGGTTGGCGGAGTGGTTGGATTGTTGCCCAAGTACTCTCGGTACAGCGTGACCACCCGTGCGGCATCATCCTTGCGCTGTGTGTTACGTGAGTTACGCTGCAAGGCTGGTATAGCCAAGAAGACGATGAGCAAGATGACAGCGGCGATCACCAAGACGATCATGACTTCGATGATGGTGAAGCCTTGTGTTCGTTTCTTTAGAGTTTGCATTATGATTATTCCCCCTTATACTGGTGCCATTATATTATGCTTATGCTTGAATAGTAGTGTTTACACGACAAAAATGCAAGTGTTTATCCACTGGTATCATCAGTTTAATAGATCACTCCCTACCAGGCTATAGACTGGTAGCAACACGGCGGTAACAATGAGGATCGCCACCAACCCCATGAGAATCATCAAAACTGGCTCGATTGTCGTTGAAATAGCACGGATCTGGTTGTCTACTTCGTTTTCATAATAATCGGCTGTTTTACTCATCATCTGTTCGATTGAACCAGATTGCTCACCAATGCGTAGCATGTCTGGCACAAGCTCAAGGAAATTCGGATCGCCCTTTAGGGCTTCAGAGAGAGCCTTACCTCCCTTGACCTTTTCGGCTGCCTTGGTAATAGACTCTCCAACGTGCACATTGTTTACCGCCTTGGCAGTAATATCCAGCATCTGGATAAGTGGTACACCACTGCCAATAAGAGTCGCGCCAACTCGAGAAAAGCGCGCCATGTACAGCTTCATAAACAGCGGTCCAATAGGCCATGCGTGCATCTTGAGGCTATCAATAGTCCGTTTGCCTCCCAGCGTCCGCGCCCAGCGCGTGGTAAACACAATAAACAGGCCCAGTACAATAAGCTCAAGCCACCAAAAACGAATTGTGAAATGAGCAAACCACAGGAGTATCCGTGTGACGATTGGTAGTTCAGCCCCAGGAATATCCTGATACACTACCTCTACAGCTGGCAACACTTTGACCACCATAAAGATGACGACTGCAGTCATCACTAACATGACAATAATCGGGTATACCATGGCACCCCGAACCTTGCTCATGATTGCAGCATCCTTTTCTTTTTGATTAGCAATACGCTCCAAGGCCTTGTCGAGAGTACCCGACGCCTCACCTGCCGCTACAAGGTTCACAAATACCTCATCAAAAGCCTCTGGATGACGAGCCAGTGCAGCTGAAAACGATGTCCCCGCCTCAACGTCAGCAATAACTGCATTGATAATAACCTGGAACTTCTTGTTTGGTGTCTGATGTACCACATTGCGCAAACTCTGCACCAGAGGTAATCCAGCGTTAATGAGGGTAGCTAGCTGACGGGAAAACAAAACCTTATCTTTGGCCTTTATACGATGCAAAAACCGACCTAGCCCTTTAGACGAGGTTTGTTTGGCTGTTATTTCTATTGGGGTTAGCCCTTCTTTGCTTATCAGCTTGGAGGCCGCTTGTTCATTCTCGGCCTCAAGCTGAGAGGTAACTTTCTTACCTGTCGAAGGATCTCTAGCCGTATACTTAAATGTTAACACCCTGGGGCTCCTACCTTAACTCCGCATCATTCTATCAAGCTCTTCGATATCAACAGCATAGTTGCGCGCTTCGTCATAAGTTATTGCACCCTTTTGAACAAGCCCAACTAGAGTCTTGTCCATAGACTGCATGCCAAACTCTGCGCCAGTCTGTATCACAGCTTCCAGCTGATGGCTCTTGCCTTCACGAATAATATTGCGAACAGCAGGTGTTGCGATCAATATTTCTGCCGCGGCAATGCGCCCCCCGCCAATAGCCGGGATAAGTCGCTGTGAACATATTGCCATCAAAATGTTGGCCAACTGTGCACGAATCTGTGGCTGCTGATGTGGTGGAAATACATCGATCATACGATCAATACTCTGTGATGCGGAGGTGGTGTGAAGTGTTGCGAACACCAAGTGTCCTGTTTCGGCAATGGTGATCGCCGCTGCAATGGTTTCTAGGTCGCGCATTTCTCCAATGAGTACTACGTCAGGATCTTCACGCAAACTGCTTCGCAAAGCTGCCGAGAATGAGTAGGTGTCGTAGTGAACCTCACGCTGGACAATGACTGATTTTTTGGATTTGTGCGTGAATTCAATTGGATCTTCGATGGTGATAATGTGTTCTGCTCGCTCGAGGTTAATCTTGTTGATAAGCCCTGCGAGCGTAGTTGATTTACCTGATCCGGTTGGTCCTGTAACCAGTACGAGACCCCGTGGATACTCTGCGAATTTATTTACTGTTGCGGGCAGACCAAGCTGTTCAACACTCAGTATTTCGTTTGGAATCAATCGCAAAGCTGCCGCTAAATTACCTCGTTCATGAAACGCGTTGACACGAAACCGACCGAGATCACCGTAGGCAAAACTAAAGTCGAACTCTTTGTCCTTAAGCAGTATTTGCTTCTGATCTTCGTCCAATATCGCAAATATCAGTGCCTCAACCGCTTCTTCAGTTAGCGGCTCGGTGCCTGCAACAGGTACAAGCTTTCCATCGACGCGCAAAATAGGCGCCAAGCCAACCTGCAAATGTAAGTCTGAGGCTTTCTTTTTGATCACCTCATCAAGTAGAGGTTCGATTCTTAGTGTAGTTTTGTCGGCCATATTCCCACTCCTCCTATGCACTATCTGCTGCAGCAACTCGATTCACTTCGGCTAAAGTGGTGTCCCCTGCTAGCGCTTTTAAGTAACCGTCCTCCCGCATGGTTATCATACCCTGCTCGCGAGCAACCTTTTGGATCTCGCTGCTTGTTGATCGTTTGAGAATTAACTCCTGGATCTCAGAGGTTACATCAAAAACCTCGTAAAGACCCATGCGACCCTTATAACCACCAGGTGCGTCAGGACTATCTTTGCCCTTGTACAAAGTATAAGCGGTTTGCCCACGAAGTGGCAAGGTTTTATACCCAAGTTCCTCTGACTGTTTCTTGCTACTAGCCTCAGTTTCGGGCAGTAATGAACCAATAGTTGTATTAATGGCCTCTGTTTCAGTCTTGTCTGATTCGTAGCTTTCGCGCTCATCACCTATGCGCCTGACGAGACGCTGGCCAATAACTGTCCGAACTGTTGATGCGATCAAAAATGGTTCGATGCCCATATCAAGCAAGCGCGGCAAGATGCCAGCAGCAGAGTTGGTGTGAAGTGTCGAGAAGACAAGGTGCCCCGTCAGTGCTGCTTGCACTGCCAACGTAGCAGTTTCTTTGTCACGAATCTCTCCAACCATCACAACATCAGGATCCTGACGCAAAATTGAGCGAAGACCAGAAGCAAACGTCAGGCCAACACCATTGTTCACCTGTATTTGATTAACACCTTGAATTTTGTACTCGACTGGATCTTCGAGAGTGACAATGTTAATCTCATCGTTTTTGATCTCTTGAATTAGGGCATACATGGACGTAGACTTACCTGAACCAGTTGGCCCTGAGGTAAGAACCATGCCGTTAGAGTGCTTCAACGCTGCACGAATACGCTGCAGTGATCGACCACGATACCCCATTTCCTCGAGCTTAAGGCTCGTGCCTGATTTATCAAGCAAACGAATCACAACCTGCTCACCCCATACCACGGGAGATATTGCAATACGCAGATCAATATCATGCCCTGCGATCTTGACCGTAAACTGGCCATCCTGCGGTATGCGATGTTCATCAATTTTGAGATTGGATAAAATCTTTATTCGCGATACGAGTGGAGCCTCGGTACTCTTTGGAAGGCGCATAATTTCACGAAGTACTCCGTCAATACGCGCACGTATTTTTATCTCGTTCTCGAGTGGTTCTATATGGATATCGCTGGCTCGGTTATTGGCAGCGTACTCCAGAATCGCCGAGAGAGCCTTGCTAATTGGTGAATCTTGCACAAACTCTGTTATGTTTTTGTCGGCAGCTTTGTCACTCGCCGTTTCGGCGCTTGCTTCTGCGGCTTCTTGTTGCTCGATAACATCTGCCATCTCTTTGCCAAGCTTGGCCTTGTACTGCTTAAGCACACGGCGTATTCCCTCTTCGCTCGCTGCATACACCTTGAGCGGTCGTCCGATTTTGTTCGACAAAAAATCGACTGCCTGCACATTATCGGCATCAATCATAGCGACAACCAGTCTGTGCTGCATTTCGCCCAGAGGCACTGCCATATACCGCTCCGCAATGTCTTGCGGCAGTAGCGCAAGTACGTCCGGATCGATTCGGGCATTACTCAAATTAACGTACGGAACGTTTGTGACGTGGGCGATGGTTTTTGTCAGCTGTTCGTTAGATATATGCCCTTCACTCACAAGTAAGCCAAATATCGGCGTATGCTCCTTTTCTGCCTTTTTGTGCAGTTGATCGAGCATGTCCTGAGCAATCAACTTGTTTTTAACAAGCTGTTGCTCAACCTGCTTTTGGGTATCAGCGGATAAGACGCTCATGTGGCTCCCATCAGCCTAGTTACTGTTAGTTTGATTGAATGGCTGAGAGTTTTGATCGTTACCAATGGTAATTGTTAGTGTCGGATCGATAGAATTAGCATTGAAATAGCGGGTGTCTGGCGTGCTAAACTCGGCCGTAATTGGCTCTACCACTTCGACTTCGGTCTGTAGATCCTTGGGGGCAGCAAACAGTAGATTTGATATGAAATAAGAGGCAACACCACTCACAATGATAACTATGCCGATTATGATAATGTCCTTTTGCTTCATGCTACTTCACCACCTTGGTTTTTATGTTGAGCGTCTTTTCTGGCTGGTAATAGGTCACGGCGTTCACAGTAGCCGTAAGCTCAGAGTTATTACCAGTTAGCTCGACGGTTTGCACACGAATTGGCCGTATAGAACGCTGCAAGATGCTCATAAGATCCTCTATAGACTTGAAGTCGCCAGTTGCGCTAATTTCGAAGGGCATTTCCACTGGTACGGAGTCAAGACCTTCGGCGGCGGCTTGAGCAATTTCATCATCACTACCACTAATATTTTCTATCTTGTAGTTCTTGTTCTTGAGGATGTTTTCCATACTGGTAGCAAGTGCTGGGAAATCATACTTGCTGGGTAGTGCGTCTAGGATAATCTTGGCGTTATCACCGTCACGCTCGCCTGTACCACTAGAGCTTCCGCCAATGACGTTCTCTGGCGTACTAACAAATGCCTGGTATGCAGTCTTGAGTTCGTCTGCAGCCGCAATATTTGCTGCCAACTGATCAGCTGCCTGTTCCTTGGCGGCAATTACTCTATTTTGGTAGGAGCGGCGTATCCAAAGTGCTCGTGAGGCCACAAAAGAAAACGCTACGATAAATGCCGAGATCGCAACGACAGCAACCATGGTTGTGTTTGCTTTGTTAATCTGTATGCGTTTTGCTGAAGTTTGATTTGCCATATATCCTCCTACTGCCCCGTTCCGTTAGTCTGCGTAGGTGCCTGGAACAAATCACTCGGCTTCTCTGTTTCAGATCGGGTTGTCACGGTTTTTGGTACATTAAGCGTAACTTGCACAGTGTTATTGAATATCTGAGGATCGAACTGCAGACTAATCTGATATGTCACACTGTCTTCGTCAACAGCAAAGCTACTAAGTACAACATTAGTGAAGGCGTTCTTAGGCTCGCTATCGAGATTGGTCGTATAAGTTGTAAATTTGAGTGTGTCGATAAACTTATTAACTGTCACCAGCGAATCGGTGCTTCCGCTGATCTTCATGGTATTGGCTGTAAAATCAACTTCCACGTCGGATATGCTCGCCTGTGCTGGAGTAACCTGGCCAAGGTATGGCATAAGCCGTGAAGTAGCCGGTACAGCTTCGTGTAGACTCGTTAGGCTATTGAGCTGATTCTGAACAGTAAGAATTTTATCGATATCAGGTATGGCTTGTAGCTGAGCAGTGTCTCGAGCAATGTCCTTATTCAGGTTGTTCAGATGTTGTTTTTGCAAGAAATTAACTGATATAAAGAGCATCAAAAATATAGCAAAGGCTACACCAGCAACAATGGAAGCAACTAGAATAACACTGCGCTTAACGCGCTCTGCGTGAATGTACTCAATCTTGACATCGGGCAAAAGGTTAAACTGTATCATTCGTTTCTCTCCGCTAAGCCAACTGCGACCCCAAAGTTATTTGATATCGCCATAAGCTCATTCTGACGTGCTTGTGCGAACGAAACGTTCCGCCATGCGTTGCCAATCTCAACATTGAGTCCAAATTTGTTCGCAAGATACAGTGGAAACTCTGGCAATGTTGATGCGCCGCCTGTTACGACAATTTTATCGAGCTTTGTGGCAGGATAGCGTGTTTGGAAGAACTTGATAGACTTTTCGATCTCGGTCATCAGAATATCAACTGTGCCGATGATGGCATTGTATATCTGACCCTCGAGCTTGTCTTTGTTGAGGCCGAACTTGTAAATAAATTGTTCGGCTTGCTTATCATCGATGCTAAGGTTCTGGATAGCAGCCCGAATAAACGCTTCGTTGCCTGTTGGTATTGAACGTGTAAGCCGTGGGATACCTCCAAGCGCGATAACCAAGTCGGTGCTCTTGTATCCAATATCCAGCACCATCTGTGGTGAATTAGCATCGGCTGGAATCAGTGCTCGAGATAGCGCGAGATTGTCAGGCTCAAAGGCAACGACATTTAGCCCGATTGACTCGAGCATGTCTAGGCGCTTTTCGACGTAATCATTTGCAACACTCGTTAGCAGAACCTCTACCTTGGTCTTGTCCTTTGGCGAATCACCCAGTACTGCCCAATCAATTTTTGACTCGGCAAGCGGTGTCGGAATAATCGAATCAGCCTGAAAGCGAATACTCTTGGCAAGTTCGTTCGGTGGCAACCTATCAATATCGACAAGTGTAGTAAAAACTTTGCTGGATGGTATACCAACTGCGACATTACGGGTACTGATGTTGGCCTGAGCAATAAGATCACGCAATACCTGCATGACCTTCTGCTGATCTGCATTTGCATCACTCATCGCCAGCGTGCTATCAACTGGAGTGTAGGCATACTTTACAAGCTGCTTCATTGGGCCACTGCCCCGAAGCTGCACAACACGTATGGCGGTTGTGCCAAGGTCTAAGCCAAAGAAATCAGATACACCAGACAACAAACTCATGCTCCTTGGTATCCTTCCTGTTTATCTTGATATGGCTTTTGGAATATATACATTTCTACCACCCACGAGGCCAGCTACCACTACTTGGTTAGATTGGACTCAGCTTGTGTTGATTATACCATAAGCGCTATCAACTAACGCAAGTCCTTTTTACAGTATTGGCGCTAGACTTGTTATGTAGTCGTAACTGCCAGCACCGCGCCGCAAAGTACTATTTGCTCCACCAATGTATGTTTCTGGACTAAAATTGAAGACTTCTGCGATTGATGGAGAACTGGCTGGCTCGTTCAGCCCCGAAGCCTGTACCGTACCATATGTTCGCAAAAACTTGATGGTATCGGCGAGAAATGCACCGTTTATAACAAGCTGACGATTACACTCATCAACAAGCTGGTTTTTATTAAATAGTATATTTTGTTGGCTTGCCGATCGAGTACATGTGTATATAGCACCGCCCTCGCCATTTTCGTCTTGCTGTGCAATATATACACCGTCGAGTCGGCTCACTTCGCTACGTATATAAATATTACCCTTCACGATGAGATACAACGATGGAACGTTTGCCTCTCCATTAATACCGCTGAGTGTTATGTTTTCGTTAATCACAACATCGCCGTCTACATACACTGCTTTTTTGCCGGATAAGTCCGTGCCAGATATATTTACGCGGCCATAATCACCGTTGGCAACAATCTGCGTTGCGCCGTCACCTGCAAGAGTTGCGATATTATAGCCTGAACGCGCCTGTGAATTTGCGGGTGCAGCTGCAAAGTAATCTGGCACACAGCGCACAATACCACTGTTTCCACCGTAGTCAGGAACTTTACGCGTATCAAGTGTCTGGTTTGGGTTGGTCGGATCCCAGTCATTGGTCGTGTATTCCGTCGGGTAGTTGTAATTGCCAAAGGTAAGCCCGGTAACTGGCGATGCAGCAAGGCTCACGCGACGAGGACTATGCATGCCCGCGCTAAAGAACTCGGCAACCTCACCAAGTGTCGAGACAGCAAATTGACTCGAGGCACCATAGAAATTATTTGGTGGTGGCTGGGCATAGCCCTCTTCGCGACTCAGGGCAAAGACAGAGGCTTTTGTATTGCCACCAGCTGCTGCAACATCATTGATACTACAGCTACTTGTATCGTTAATGCCACTGTTACTCTGTGTCACAACACCTCCAGCATGGACATCGTTGCCGTATGCCTTTACGTACGGCTTGCGTACAACCTGCAACTCACCTTGACATGTTCGGGTGCCACCATTCCAATTCAGCGTCCATACCATTGTGTAGGTACCGGCAGCATTAGCACGTAGATTCGTAGCCTTGAGATTGGTTGGTGGCGGTATTGATGCTGTTACGGTCTGTGGTACACCACTAATTGCGGTTGACTGGGTTAAGTTCGCTGTAATCGTCAAGGTCTGGTTAGCAGAAACACCTGGGTTATAGCCCGTACCGAGTACCAGATCAAATGCTTGTCCAACCTCTGGCTGCTCCACCGGGAAATTAGTCCCTGCGACATAGGGCTGCATAGCGGAGCAGTTAGGTGGGGCACACGGCCCGACAACCGCGGACGGCGGATTACCCGAACCAGGCGCATTAGCCGCAAGTGGATCAGCATATATTTGCCTGTATATCCCATTCTCGATACCGTTGGCATCGACACCAACCACGTACACGTAGAAATTATGCGGGCTGGCATCGTTATAGTCGCTTATCGGAATCTTGAACCCATAATTACCATTTATACCAAATAAGTTTTGCGTCTCTCCATCTGTCTGCAGATTGGCTATGCCGTTATAAATTGGCTGATTATTTGGATCAAAGCTAAATGGCTGGTCCTTGTACACCAAAACTCTTACTGGTGTCGGTGTCGTCCCGTTCACCACTGGCCGATCCGGGTCAATTGCCCAACCAACCAAACTCGCATTACCGCCATTGAAAGCCGAGCAATCACCACGCACCTGCCCTGTTGGCGGTCTATCAGTCTGCACGACATTAATATTAATAGTCAGTGTGTAGGATATCGATTGACACTGGTCATAAAACCATCCACCTAGATTTGGCTTCTCGGTTCCACCGATACAGGTGTGTCCTCGACCATCTGTGATGTAGTTAATCCCAACATGTTCGAAACTAATCACTATGGTTTTGCTGGTGGTCAATGGTGCACTGTCGTAGGTAAAGTTATACCAAGCATGTCGATAGTCACTCACCGCGCTACCGTTTGCCAAAATAAGCTCCTTGCCTGCTGCACCGTTAACTGTGCCACCTCCGCTAACTACAGTAGCGCTTAAAGTCTTTGCCCGAGATTCAGGAACTGCGACTTTTCCATCTTCATTAAGTGAACATATTGCACTAGCCCAGTGATTACTCAGTGGCACACTAGTCGTACCATAGGGTACGGTTATGATCTGGGTCGCCCAACCGTACTGATCTGATAGCCACGGTTGAAACGCTGGAGATTTATCGACAGACTGAAAGTTACAATTTTCGAGCATGGTTGCATTGTAGGAAGGTATCCCATTCGGTCGCGGGTTAGGATTGAGTGCAAATGCCGCAGCCTTTTCACTACCAAACACAAATGAAAACCCAACAACAAACATTGTTACTGCTAATAGTTTGATGCTGAATTTAATCACCATTTTCATCTCCAAAGGCTCCGCCGTACTGGCCGCCCTTGTGCAAGACGGCTTCGGCTTGCTTCTCTAGGAACGTAATCTGCTCACTGTAGCCCGCTGGTGGTAATAAATAACCGCTAATTGGTGACTGGTAGCCTGTCGATTCATTGTAGTTTTGCGACAGTAGATCGTTATAATACTTGGCCTGTTCTACGTCGCTTACATCTATATAGTAGGAAGTTAATATAGCCAGGCAGTTTGGTTCCGAACTATAGTTATCAGTTGTTAATATCTTATCTACTAGCGCTCCTCGAGTAGTCAGATCCGTTGTCGTGCTCCCGAGTATTGGAACAGCTTCACTCATAATTGAATTAGGACACGTTAGCGTAGTGCTATCATTCCCCTTCTGTACAAAATACCAGGCACCAAATGCACCAGCCAGGATAACAACTACAGCCACGGCCACGACTACTAGCACAGCCAGCTTGTGGCTGGGTGGTTGCTCCCCAACAACAACGTTCGATGGTTTCTTATATTTTGCCATAGCCCATAGTTACCTTGACTCAAGCATAACCTATTTGAGCAAATCGTTAAAGATGTACGTTAATGTTCTTGTTACGCTGTACCTCTGGTACAATACAACTAATGAGTTTAGGAATTGGGAGCGCGGGCTCGGTAGCCTCCCTTTTGAACTAACCTTCTTAATGCCCAAAACGCAAAATAAACACGGCTATTCCGCCGCGTCTACTAATCAATTTTAATGCGAGAAATTATGCTTCTGCTTGTTCAGTGGGGACTGCTTCAAGAGCCGATATAACCCTCTCTGCAAACTCGGCTTCATATCCAGATAGTGGCACACGTAAATCACCTGATTCTCGTAGAGTTTTCTCTTCAGTTCTTTCGTCGTACCCAAGGTGATCATGTCCGGGTTGATTTTTTGGCTCGGTCATAAATTCACCGAATTGCG
>JAGQNJ010000089.1 GCA_020428115.1 Candidatus Saccharimonadota bacterium | reverse complement strand
CAGAAGACAACTGTTACGGGAATTGAGATGTTCAACAAGACGCTCGACCGTGGTGAAGCTGGTGACAACGCAGGAATCCTTCTTCGTGGAACGAAGAAGGAAGATGTTGAGCGTGGACAGGTTCTCGCTGCTCCTGGATCGATCACTCCTCACACGGAATTTGAATGTGAAGTGTACGTATTGACCAAGGAAGAAGGTGGACGTCACACAGCATTTACAAAGGGATACAAGCCACAGTTCTACATCCGTACAACGGACGTAACTGGTGATGTTGCTCTTCCTGAGGGTACAGAAATGGTGATGCCTGGTGACACAACAACGTTGACTGTATCGTTGGCTGTGCCAGTCGCTATGGAAGAGGGAATGCGCTTCGCTATCCGTGAAGGAGGACACACGGTTGGTGCTGGTGCGGTGACAAAGATCATCAAGTAGTTCGTTTGTTTCTCCATCTTGCACTCTGACCATGGCCGCCACGAAAGACCAGAAGAATACTGAGAAGAAGTCTGCTGCAAAGAAGGCTCCGGCAAAGAAAG
>JAGQNJ010000088.1 GCA_020428115.1 Candidatus Saccharimonadota bacterium | reverse complement strand
TACCGCGAAACAAGCCCGTATGTAGGCTTTAAGCCAACCACACCACAATAACTTGCTGGCAAGCGAATAGAGCCACCGGTGTCAGTTCCTAGTGCAAACGGAGCCATATCAAGAGCTACGGCCACGCCTGAACCACCGCTACTACCGCCAGGTACTTTGGTTGGGTCAACTGGGTTTAAACTCGGACCAAAAGCACTGTTTTCAGTCGAAGAACCATGAGCAAAAGCATCGAGATTTGCTTTGGCAACTAAAATTGCTCCGGCATCCTCGAGTTTTTTAATTGCCGTTGCCTGGTAAGGTGCCTCAAAAGTTTCTAGCATATGGCTACCGGCGGTTGTTGGCGCGCCGAAAGTCAAAAAATTATCTTTAGCTATAAATGGCACACCAGCTAATTTACCTACTTTTTGGCCTTTTTTGACCATTTGGTCAATATCGTCGGCTTTATTTAAAGCTTCGTCCCTCAAAATTGCCAGTAAGGCATGGTATTGGCCGTTTTTTTCAATTAATTGCAAAGATTTTTCAACTTGCTGCCTGGCAGTTTCTTTG
>JAGQNJ010000087.1 GCA_020428115.1 Candidatus Saccharimonadota bacterium | reverse complement strand
CATAGGGTGGACAGACGATCTCGAAAAAAGAATTAAGTGTCACAATCTGGGTGAGGTAAAATCTACAAAAGACAGAAAACCCCTCGAGCTGGTATACTATGAAGCTTGTACAAGTAAAGAAAACGCAATTAAGCGGGAAAAACAATTAAAGTCGGGGTTTGGTAGAGCATACTTAAAACGAAGAATTGGTAGTGGGCCAGTAGCTCAGTTGGTTAGAGCATCTGCCTCTTAAGCAGAGTGTCCTGGGTTCGAGTCCCAGCTGGCTCACAAGAAATAAACAATCCTTGATTCAACAAACCCGCCAAGTGATAAAATCGAGTTGTGATTTTAGACAATTTCCACTTTCAGCCTCATCAGACCCTATACTGTGAACGTGGGCAATCGACAACTCTGCTTGCTGAACCGATTAATGCTGTTACCAATCTAGCTTTCTTGTTCTTTGGTTGGCTGGCGTATCGATTAGTTCAAAAAACAGACCACAGTAGCAAATTGTTATCCTCGTTGCCTTTGCTGCTTTCCATTGTCGGCATTGGCAGCTTCATCTATCACACTGACCGGAGTG
>JAGQNJ010000086.1 GCA_020428115.1 Candidatus Saccharimonadota bacterium | reverse complement strand
CCACCCCTCCTCCCGGTGTCCAGTAGAAATTTGCACCATGACCAGTGACCAGTAGCACTTGCTGATCTTTTAGTAGTATTCCTCGAACCGTATGCCTCATAGTTAGATGATAGCAAAGAAGTCTCTGAAACGGAGACTCGTCATCATGGTCGATGCAAGCACCTGCGCGTGATCTTGCCTAGCGCACCACGATCCGACTCGTTACGCTCGCTGATCGTAGCCCAATTCACGAACCATCAATACAAATGAGCCTACGCGTTTGCAGGCTCATTTGTATTGGCAGGGGCACGTGGAATCGAACCACGATCTAGGGTTTTGGAGACCCTCATACTAGCCGTTGTACTATGCCC
The DNA here is from genome assembly GCA_020428115.1 of Candidatus Saccharimonadota bacterium. Classification (GTDB taxonomy): domain Bacteria; phylum Patescibacteriota; class Saccharimonadia; order Saccharimonadales; family JAGQNJ01; genus JAGQNJ01. The sequence continues at coordinate 229 of JAGQNJ010000086.1, read as the reverse complement.
CTACAGCATGTGTACTACAGGTGCATATTGTAGCAGGTTTTGGGCAGTATGTCGTATCTGTTGCAACATTTCTGTGCTTCACTGCTCATATCTGTTATAGTACTCATACGATGAAACAACTCCAGCTGACGCCACCACTGCTGATTTTAGTTATGGGATACCCCGGTGCAGGTAAGACCTTTTTTGCCCGCCAATTCGCTGAACAATTTGAACTACCGCGAATCAGTGA
>JAGQNJ010000085.1 GCA_020428115.1 Candidatus Saccharimonadota bacterium | reverse complement strand
AATCCGTTTTTTAGTATCTTCATCTAGGTCGCTGGCAAATTGGGCAAAGCTGGCTAGTTCTCTAAACTGAGCGAGTTCAACCCTTAGTGCACCGGCAACGCTTTTTGTTGCTTTTGTCTGCGCAGAACCACCTACACGACTAACACTCAAGCCGACCGAAATAGCTGGTCGAACACCTTGGTTAAATAAATTGGTCTCAAGGTAGATTTGGCCGTCGGTTATAGAAATAACATTAGTAGGAATATAAGCGCTAACATCACCAGCCTGCGTTTCAATAATTGGCAGGGCAGTTAAGCTACCAGCCCCCAGTGCGTCTGACAATTTAGCAGCTCGTTCTAGTAGCCTCGAGTGAAGATAAAAAACATCACCTGGGTAGGCTTCACGTCCTGGTGGCCGCTTAAGCAGTAGTGACATTTGACGGTAAGCAACAGCATGCTTAGACAAATCGTCAAAAATAATTAAAGCGTGCTGTTTGTTGTCGCGGAAATATTCACCAATGGCAGTGCCAGCATAAGGGGCTAAGTAAAGTAAGCTAGCTGGGTCAGATGGGCTGCTAGAAACAATTATAGTTTGATCCATAACGCCTTCAGTTTTTAGTCTGTCT
>JAGQNJ010000084.1 GCA_020428115.1 Candidatus Saccharimonadota bacterium | reverse complement strand
ACATAGTTAGATAAGTTAGTTAAAAATGATAGGATTTTTATGGCCAAAAAAGTCGCCATTATAGAAGACGACCAAGCAATATCTCAAATGTATCGAATGAAGTTTGAAGCAGACGGCTACGAAGTTGAAACTGCTGAAAATGGTAAGTTAGGTTTTGCTCTAGCCGAAGACATGAAGCCAGACCTTATATTGCTTGACCTAATGATGCCCGAAATGAACGGCGATGAGTGCTTAAGGAAGATACGCTCTGAAGCCTGGGGCGAAAACATAAAAGTTATTATTCTTACCAACATGGGTGAACAAGAAGCACCCAAAGAGCTTAAAGACCTAAATGTTCTGGCGTTCATTGTTAAAGCCAATATGACTCCTAGACAAGTGGCCGATTTGGCAAAAAAATATCTTGAAGGTTAACTTATGAAGATCGCTATTTTAGGCTATGGTCGCCAAGGTCAAAGTGCTAGTGAGTACTGGCAACAATTAGACCCTGAAAACCAGATAACTATTTGTGATAGTAATAAAAGCATAGAAGTACCTGACCAGTATGGGTCACAATTGGGCGAAAAATACTTAAACAACCTGGACGAATTCGATTTAATAGTTAGAAGT
>JAGQNJ010000083.1 GCA_020428115.1 Candidatus Saccharimonadota bacterium | reverse complement strand
GACCTCAATTAGCTCAAAGAATAAGGAAATATACCACTGGAACCTTCGCAGGAATCTTTAGTCAACAATCAAACACCGACATTAACAATCCGATGGTCGTGTTTAATATCCGAGATCTTGAAGATGAGCTTCGACCAGTGGCAATGTATATTGTCCTAAACTATATTTGGAATAAAACTAAGAGCGATCAGAAGAAAAGAATCCTAATAATTGACGAAGCCTGGCAATTAATGAAATATGAGGACTCGGCTAACTTTATGTTTAGTTTAGCTAAACGAGCTAGGAAGTATAACTTAGGCATAACAACCATCAGTCAAGATGTTGAAGACTTTATGGGTAGTCGTATGGGAAGAGCGATTGTAGCCAACGCCAGTATGCAACTATTGCTTAAACAATCCTCATCAGCCGTTGACGTACTAGCCGATGTATTTAAATTAACAAGCGAAGAGAAAAAACGCCTTAGTCAGTTCCCGGTAGGACAAGGTCTATTCTTTGCTGGCCAAAGCCATGTCCATGTTCAGATTCAATCAAGTCCAACCGAAATGGGATTAATTTCTACCAACCCTAATCAAGCTCAATCTGCGAATCAAGCTGGTGACCTGGACCAACCCCAG
>JAGQNJ010000082.1 GCA_020428115.1 Candidatus Saccharimonadota bacterium | reverse complement strand
TAAATCCAGCAACAAAAGTTGCCCAAGATAGCCCCTCAACACCCTGTGCCCTTTGTGCAATAAATGTAATCATCGGGAATAGACCCCACAACAACCAGGTCACTCTGTTGGGCTTTGATTTACCTGTGATGGTTTCGTATAGGTAATATAACCCACCCATTGATGCGAGTATGGCACCTATCACAGCAAAATATTCTGGAATCATGTGACTATCATACCTTAAATACAAAACACAGGCATCCTGCCTCTGTTTATTACAAGCATAAGCGTGGTGACCCCACGGAGAATCGAACTCCGGTTGCCAGGATGAAAACCTGGTGTCCTAACCACTAGACGATGGGACCTCGTCGGACTAAAAAACTATATCATAACAGATGTAAAATTCCAAATCATTCAGATTTCCTGTTTTACCCCACTTACTTATTTAACCCAATCTTCTAAGTATTCTTCGTTAATGTAACAGTTCCAATATCAACACCTTCGATTCTTTCTGTTTTTACAGAATATTCCACTCCAGACTTTTCCAGCGCATCAAAAAACTTTGACTTGTTAAATGGCATCCCGTCGACCTCTACGATTGGTCCTAGATACGCTTTACCACCAGGTTTTAGCACCCTCACCA
>JAGQNJ010000081.1 GCA_020428115.1 Candidatus Saccharimonadota bacterium | reverse complement strand
AAGCCGCCTTCATAGGCAAAAATTTCTTGTACACCTGTACGCTCATCTTTAAGAACAATACGTACCCCTGCATTCAAGAACGATAACTCACGCAAACGCTTAGCTAAAATATCATAAGAAAAATGAATATTAGTAAAGGTCTCTGCACTTGGCCAAAAACGCACTTCTGTTCCACGTCGTTCTGTTTCACCAATTTCACGCAGGGGATATTGTGGCTCACCATGTGAATAATCTTGTTCATAAACTTTACCATTACGACGAATCACTAAACGCAAGCGTACCGATAATGCATTTACCACAGAGACACCAACACCGTGTAAACCACCTGATACTTTATAGGAGTTAGTGCCATCTTCTGCACCAAATTTCCCGCCTGCGTGCAAAATAGTCATAATCACTTCGGCAGCAGATACCCCTTCTTCAGGATGAATATCTACAGGAATGCCCCGACCATCATCGGTCACGGTAATGGATTCATCAGCATGAATAATTACATTCACCTCACTACAGTAACCTGCCAACGCCTCGTCAATGGCGTTATCAACCACCTCAAAAACCATATGGTGCAATCCTGACCCGTCATCAGTATCACCAATATACATGCCTGGACGTTTGCGAACAGCATCTAAACCACGCAACA
>JAGQNJ010000080.1 GCA_020428115.1 Candidatus Saccharimonadota bacterium | reverse complement strand
ATGTTGGCCAATATACTGATAGCAATAATAATCAACACAGTCGAGAGGTTGATGATGATTGCTCGGGATGAGTACTTAAAAGCTCCAAATGCGCCTGGCCACTCATTGGCTTTTGAGATTAATAGGGAATTATCTGTTTGTGTCGATGCGTCAGCTTTCTCTTTAGCCATAGCAACCTCCTTCATCTAGTGATAAGAGGAGCGTAGCATGCCTATAAAGCTCGTTACAACCTAATATCAAGCAGCCTGGTGGAAACCTGTGGATAAACTGAGATTATTAGAACACAGTTCGAACGAGCCATATGCTATGATGAGCGTAACAATTAAGCATAAGGATAGTTATGGATCAGAAACCTCTAAAATTTAGCGCGGGTGCGGGTAGTTATTTTGTCGTGGCGATTGTCGTTTGGATCGCGACATATATTCCAATTTTCGGCTGGGCATTTGCCTTAAATTTCTTTGCTGATTGGCTTGCCAAGAATTCCGAAGTAAACGGGCAAAAAGTTCATTTTACGGCTGGATATGGTGAAAGCTTGAAGTTCATTTTCATCAACACCTTGTTACTGATCATCACCCTTGGCATTTACACCTTCTGGTTCGTACCAAAGCTGTACCGCTATGTGGCAGACCATACTGCCTATGGTGCCGCTGAAGTTGCTGCTCCAGCACCTGCTCCTGCTGCGCCCGTCGCTGAGACGCCAGCTCCAGAAGCTCCTGCCGCGCCTGAAGCTCCAAAGCCACCGACACCCCCAGTTGTACAGTAGCTCTCTGTTACAATAGTGCCTGATGAAATCACTCAATGGCAGTGAGCTTGCTGCCTATATCAAGCAACGTCAACTCCACCAAGTTCGAGGTCTTCGCCAAGCACATGGCATAGTACCTAAGCTTGCTATCGTGGTGACCGTCGATAATCCTGTGATCGATGTGTATATGCGGCTGAAAAAGGCCTACGGGGCAGATATCTTAGTTGAGGTAGAGGTCTATCGCGTAAAACAAGTCGAGGTCGAAGAATTACTTAACAGGCTAGGTAAGGACGATACCATCCAGGCAGTAATCGTGCAACTACCTCTTGAGAGTCCTGAAGAAACCGATCAAATTGTGAACCTCGTTGCTCCTAGTAAAGACGTTGATGCTTTGGGCAAAAATGCCGAGTTTGATCCTGCGACACCAATGGCGATACTGTGGCTCCTATCTGGCTACAATGTTGATCTCAAGGGTAAAAGGGTGCTGCTGATTGGCCGCGGGAAATTGGTCGGGGCTCCGCTTGAGAAAATGTTACTGGCCTCAGGCATTGATGTCCGCATAGCTGATCGTCAAACTGAGGACCTCAAGAGTGAAACACTGGAGGCAGATGTGATCATTACCGCTGCCGG
>JAGQNJ010000007.1 GCA_020428115.1 Candidatus Saccharimonadota bacterium | reverse complement strand
AAGCGGTCGCACTGTAAGACCAAAGTTGCACAACTCTTCGTTTTATCCCACCAGAAAAGTTTTGGTATGATTAACTTATGAAGATTCTCTTTGTTTGTTGGGCAAATGTAGGTAGAAGCCAGATGGCCGCCGAACTTTACAATAAACTGACTGGGACTCAGGATGCTGAATCGGCTGGCACACAAGTCAAGCATCCAGGGAAGACGCTATCCGAAAGACGCAATCGCCGTGGTGGTACATATGTAATAGATGTCATGAAAGAAGATGAGGGCATAGACGTTGCCGAGAATGTCCGCACGCAGTTCGTTGAAGATATGCTTGATAGTTACGATAAGGTAATCAGCATGGCTCATCCCGAATACACTCCCGAATGGCTCAGTAATCACCCAAACTTTATATATTGGGAAGTAACCGATCCGATGGATCACGGAGCTGATGCAACACGCAAAGCTAAACAAGAGATTGAAGGAAAGATCAAAGAGTTAATCAATCAAAAATAGCCTTATTGCGCCAGCTTGGTATACTGTAAAGACGGATGTTAACCAAAATCAAAACGCACTTAAAAACGTTTGTAAAAAATCTCGGTGATCTGCGGTTTGTTGGGCAGGTTGTGTTTGTGATTATCATACTGTTAACCAGCTGGAGTGGTATTAAGGCAATACAAACCAACTACGAACTTCAGAAGCGTATTGCTCGGTTGCAGCAGGAGGTAGAGGTGCAAAGGCTCGAGAATCAAAATCTTGCTCTCGAGAATCAGTATCTCGAGACAGATCGGTTTCTAGAGCTGGCAGCACGCAGGCAGTTCGGTAAGGGTGCTCCAGGGGAAAAGGTGTACATAGTACCGAGTAACGTGGCGCTTGCCCATACTATAGATGCGACTACTACGGTAGAGGAGGACACAGAGCAAAAGGCCGAGAAGCCTGCCTATCAGCAAAATCTTGAAGATTGGGTTAATTTCTTTTTCAGAAAATCGGACAACAAATTGCTAAGCAGCTCCTGACATTGACAACCCGACCCCTGTTTGCTACTATGTACGTCGGTTCTAACGATGACGCGGGGTGGAGCAGCGGCAGCTCGTGTGGCTCATAACCACAAGGTCGCAGGTTCGAGTCCTGCCCCCGCAACCAAGAAAAGAGTTTCACCAAAGGTGGAACTTTTTTCTTTGCTGAGACAATCCTCGAACCTAGTAGCCCGTTAGAGCAGGTCCGTATAGAAAGGATCTTGCCGGGAGGAATCTTCGGTAGGATAGTGCTATAATGCGCATGTCTAGGTTTACAATTTGCGAAACAAACTATGTTCAACATGGTTATGCCCAGTAATGGCAGCCATGAGCTTTAGGCGTAACCCGCTTATTGTAGACCTAGACAGTCAAATCGTGGCTGTCATTTTTGTTTTATGGCGGGCACTTAATGAAAGGAGTAGTCATGGTGGTTAACAATCAAACTCGAAAGGTACCTGCGGATAATCGGCCGGCCAATTCTGAAAGCAAGTGGTGGCAACGGAGAGCATATAGACTACCTCTTATTTTGATCACCTTTTTAATTACAAATCAACTGGAGTATCATCCAGAGCTTAACCCTTTCGGATCGGTTATTGTAATTATTAACGCCGTTCTTGGGCTATGGATCTGGGCTGAGATCCTACTTGGAATAATAGGTCTGATACTTAGACTGGTAAGAAAAATGGGGAGTAAAAGCAAAAAGGAACAGAAGCCCTAGTGTCCTTTGCTCTTATAAAGGGCCTATGGGAACCCGTGAAGACTGGGGGGTGGTGCGTATATCAGTCTTATCCGTCCTGGACTTGATCGAAACACATTCGCTCTTTATATCTCATTCTATGAGTAACGACTGGATGGCAGGCATTACATTCCGGCCGGATATATTAGTCCACATATGCATTTGTGCAATGCTCTATTAAACTGTCTGGTTGCTTATTCCGGGTTGTAGCGGGGGCAAGAAGCCGTTTTCGTCTAGTTTCCTTAAGATTCCCGTAGTAAGCAGATTGTGATTCATACATAACATGTACTTCCTCGCACCGGGTCGTACCGGCTCAATAAGATTCTGTTGTCTGAGCTTGTTGATTACCTGTGATATTCGAACGTGTGAGGTATTGGCCGGGAATAAATCACGAAAATCACTTGCTGAAACAAGATTCTTATCGACACAAACCAGAAGCATGTCCCTTTCTAGCTTTGTAATTTTCTGCTTCTCGTGTGCGAAAGTTATTGCAGGAACAATGATCTTTCGTTTCGTAAAATCTCCATCGAGTAGCTGATCAATCTTATGAATTTCTTCAGTTAGGCCGGACAGCATATATTCGCACCAATCCATTGAACCTTTTTCGCTTAAATCATCAGCACCAGACAATTTATCGTAATAGGTTAGCTTGTTAGAGCCGAATACGGCGGTCGGATCTAAGAGCCTTGCACCGTCCTTATCAATGTATCCTGCTCTAGCTAACATCGCGTATGTCAATAAGCGAACAACGCGACCGTTACCATTACCGAAGGGGTGTATCCACACAAATCGATGGTGCACGAGAGCGATTTTTATTAGCTCCATTGTGTGCGGCACGTCTGTATTGATGAATTTGATCAACTGGTTCATGAGGTCACGAACATCAGTATGTTGTGGTAGGACATGCTGGGAATTCTGTATTTCACGATGTTCATTCCTATATGCACCTGGTCGGGTATCGCCTTCGCCCTCCTGGCCAGGGTCTAAGCCATCTACTACCTTTTTGTGTAGGTCAAGGATAAAATCTTTGTCGAAAACGGTATCTGAATTGACATCTTTCTCAATATCCTTGAGGGCATTCTCTAGGTTGAGAATCATTCTAATTTTTTCATCAGCGTTGACCTTTTTTTTGATTCGGCGAGCTGCTTCCACATAAGCAGCAATCGTAGTGTTATTGCCTTCAATATGTGTCGAAATTACGCTCTCGACTGTTTGGAATAAATTTTTTACACCAAAGAATATCCATGGCGGTGTCGTGCCGGTTAACTCCCTACTCCTAAGCGTTTCAAGCTCGAGCACGCGGCTCGCTATCGGGGAATCAAGGAGTGGTGTGGGGAGTACGAAAAGTTTTTTGTGGTCGCCCTTATGTCTTGGCATAATTAATCCTTTTGTTATCCACATTGTAAATTATGTAAGTATTTTTGTCAATATCTATCTGTTAACTTAAAAATCTTTGTGTTAATTATGTAAGTAACGCCATTTTAGGATGTAAGCATAACTGGGGTAAATATGTTGCTGGGATAGAACGCCCTTTCGCAATGCTCGGCCGGTTCTAGTCCCAGCTGCCAGAGTAAGATTGCCGAGGTGTTACCCCTAAAATTTGTTTCCACCGGAGTAGCTCATTACAGATAAGGTTCCAATGTTGAGATACTTGGGCAACCAAGAAAAGCAGCTGGTCAAATGACCGGCTGTTTTTCTTTGCTGAGACAATCCTCGAACCTAGTAGCCCGTTCGGGCAGGTTCGTACAGGAGTGAGCGTGCAGGAGCTTGCTCCGAAAAGCGAGATCCGTGCAAGCGAAGCGCGTCCTGCCCCCGCAACCAAGAAAAGATACCTAGTTTATCTGGGTTTTTGTTTTGGTATATACTGGTGATAAGAATTATCCGATAACAAGGGGGTGGTATGGCAAAAAAGAAGAAACAAGATATCAAAACGACCATATTCAGTCTGGCGTTGCCAGCACTGTTGGTCTTGGCGTGGATCTATGCCTTTGGCGGATCGGCTGCACCAGGCAGTGCCGCCGGAGACACCAGCGCAGATAACTCTGTACGGTGGCTGCTGTACTTTTCGGGGTGGAATTTTGTGGTTTCTTCGGTCATGCACTCTGTGTTTGCCAAAAAGACAGCCGCATCTATCGGGTGGAAAACTAATGGGTTTCAGTATGAGCTAGCTGCAGTATCGCTTGGTCTCGGCATAGCAAGTTTCTATGCGGGTAGACACGGTTTGGACGCCTGGGTTACGGCCGCAATACCGATTATCACCTTTTTGGTGCTTGCTGGGCTCAATCACATCAAAGAGATTATCAGGGACAAAAACTACGCACCCAACAATACACTCATACTTATCTGGGACTTTGGCATGCCGCTATCATTGGCCGTTATGCTTTGGCCGATGGTTCGCTAGATTGTAGGTACAAAATATAAACAGGCTCCCGAAAGAACCTGCTTATAGCAAGCCAAGCGTCTAGTTTACGCTTGTGCTTCTTTGCCGTGTACGACAAGTGCGTAGAGCACGATGATGTTTAGCACCATCACTATGATTGACCACACTGGATATGCAGGCAAAAATAGCATGTTGGCGATAAAGCCAACGCTGGCAAGAATAACGCCAACGACGCGACCATATGCCCCACCAGATAGGACAGAGAACCCAGCTGTTAGGAGGATGACACTGAGAACCAAGTGTATCCAGCCCCAGGCTGTGTAATCTACGATTACAAGCTTCTCTGGTCCGACAACGAACAGCTCGTTCTTTAGTAGCGCAACAAAGCCAAATAGGCCTTGGAAAATAGCGCTAATTATCATTAGTATGCCGGCGAAATACACCCAGCCTACCCACCCAGTAGAATTGGTAGTCCGTGGACTCATAACCCCTCCTTATTGTTAATAGTACTATTGTCTGCTCAAAAGATATTTTCGTCAATATTTTGGCACTATTTACAACAAAGCAGCATTGTTTACAAAAGTAATTGACAAAATTGCAAATTCATGTATAATACGTAGTGTTGAATCAACACAAAAATCAACAAAAAACGAAAGGGTGCGGCAAAATCAAATGAGCGAACTAGCATACGAAGTCTTGCCCGCGACAGACGAGCGACTTCAGGCAGTAGACCACGAATATGGTCCATGGTAATAGCAGTAAAGAGAAAGTACAGATCATTGCACTTTCTCTTTTGCGTGAGGGAATGTGCTAGCCAACAGATGTAAAATCTGCTATATTAACCACTTGTACGTTTAAGTATTGAACCAAAATTGTAAACCAAGCAGAGCTGTTTACAATTTTGAGAGGAGGCGCAGCGATGAGCTTGTAAGCCAATGTGCACCAACTTGTTTTGTGCGCGTGGGTTACAAGCTCGTGAACTTGCGCCGACGAGGCGGCGTAGCTCAGTTGGCCAAGCCGGAGGCGGTAATTAATATCCGCGCAAGCGCTCTAACCAACTGTATGTCAGATATATGAGCTATAGCTAGTCTTTGTACCTTATAATCACTTTGTGTAATTATGGCGGCGTAGCTCAGTTGGTTAGAGCGCAGGACTCATAAGCCTGAGGTCACTGGTTCAATTCCAGTCGCCGCTACCAAATTTGAAACTCTATATACATAAGTGGTATAATAAAATCCCAGTATGATAACTGGACAAAATTGCAACAACCTCCCGAGCGGAGGTATTTTTTTGCCCAAAAATAGAAAGGGGTCTATATGCCAGAAGCAAAAATACTAAGTCTCCCTGAACGAGATACACTTGGCGACACCGAAGCGTGCCACACCAGTGAACAGCCTGAGGCAGCTACAATTTCTTCTCTGACTGAGGTGAACCTACCAGAGTTAAGAGCCAAACACGCAGAGCTTGTCGGGCGCTACACAATGATAGGAATTGATCAGTCAGAAAGAGACACAATACGTCAGCGGCTGGGCCAGCTTGATCGTATACTGTACCCCGAAGCTTATACTTGAGATATGATGTAAGAATGCTAAGTGTAGAATTACCTCCAGGTACATACATAGTTGCGGTGTCTGGTGGGGTTGATTCCGTCGTGCTCCTAGATTTGTTAGTAAAACAAAAGGACCTAGACCTGGTCGTTGCTCATTTTGACCATGGAATTAGGGAGACGTCGGCAAAAGACAGGGAATTTGTTGGGAAGCTCTCAGGACAATATGCACTACCTTTTGAATACGGGACGGCTAAGTTGGGGGCAGGCGCAAGCGAAGAACAGGCTCGAAAAGCTAGATATGAATTTCTGCAAGAGACGCGCAAGAAGCATGGGGCAGATGCAATTGTCACTGCACACCACCAGGATGATGTTATCGAGACAATCTGTATTAATTTACTCAGGGGGACAGGGCGCATGGGGCTGAGCTCGTTAACTTCGCGCAAAGACCTTAGGCGGCCATTATTGGAGGTGTCAAAAGCTGAACTAGTTACTTATGCTCAACACCATAATTTGCAGTGGCGAGAAGACGAAACGAACCAAAACACAGATTACCTACGAAACTGGCTACGACATAAAATACTTAACAAGTTAAGTGATGAGCAGCGAGCGACGTTCATTACGCTGTATCACCATGCTCGAGTTCGTAACGAAGAGCTCAATTCCCTGCTGTCTTCCCTGCTCGGTGAAAGTTCAAATACCTTGCAAAAATCAATCGTGATCAATGCACCGCATGACGTTGCCAAGGAGTTACTCGCCCATTGGCTGAGAGACAATTCGATTCGAGATTTTGACCAAAAGACTCTAGAGCGCTTGGTGATTGGGACAAAAACACTCGCTAAGGGCAAAACGGTGCCAATTAAACGGGGCGTGCAGATGATCATTGGTGATAAACAGCTAGAACTTTCGAGTCTGTCTAGCAAGAATAGTACCCACTCTGTATAATGTTTGGCACATACACAATAACTGACAGATCGTACGCTTTAAAATACTTTTCACTTAATAGTCTGGAGATAATAAATGGACTCTAAAAAACCGTTCAAAAAGCCAGGAGGCGGTGATTATAATCGTCGTCGAGGTTTCAAGAATATTGGGTTCGTCGTTTTAATAATACTAATTGGCTTAGTAGTGTTCGCAGCTTACAGGCAGCCGAGTAACCTCAAACAAGTTGCGTTTTCTGACGTCATTAACCGCGCCAACAATGGTGAGATCCAAAGCATTGAAGTAAACGGCAACGAGCTGAAAATTACCCCCAAAGGCGAAGGGGAGCCAACAGAAGTTTCGTACAAGGAGCCTGGATCAAGTATTTACGAACAAGGCTTAAACAATCGAGAGCTTGAGGTCAACGTCAAACCTGAATCCAATGCTAGCTCGACCTGGATCAATATTGGTATCTCTATTTTGCCCGTAATTTTGATCACAGGCGCACTGTTCTTTATGCTCAGAAGTGCACAGGGGCAAGGCAATCAGGCGATGAGCTTTGGCAAGAGCCGCGCACGTTTGTATGGTAACGAAAAGGAAAAGGTTACCTTCAAGGATATCGCTGGCACGGAGGAACCCAAACAAGATCTCGAAGAAGTCGTTGAGTTCTTGCGCTTCCCAAAGAAGTTTGAACACGTTGGTGCGCGTATTCCGAAGGGTGTTTTGCTCGTTGGGCCTCCGGGTACCGGTAAAACAATGCTGGCGCGTGCTGTTGCAGGCGAGGCCGGAGTGCCGTTCTTTAGCATTTCTGGCTCGGAGTTTGTCGAGATGTTTGTGGGTGTTGGTGCAAGCCGTGTCCGTGATTTGTTTGCCAAGGCAAAAAAGAACGCACCGTGCATAATTTTTATCGATGAGATTGATGCCGTTGGACGCAAGCGTGGTTCGGGTATGGGTGGCGGACATGATGAGCGTGAGCAAACCCTTAACCAGATTTTGGTCGAGATGGACGGATTTGAACAAGGCCAGAATGTAATTGTTCTAGCAGCTACAAACCGAGCAGATGTACTTGACCCTGCCCTGCTTCGTCCAGGTCGGTTTGACCGCCGAGTGAGCATTAACCTGCCTGATCGTAAGGATCGTGAAGCCATACTAAAGGTGCATTTCACCAAGAAACCTCTTGCAAAAAATGTCGATCTTGACGCGCTTGCTGCAAAGACCGCAGGGTCATCTGGTGCGGATCTATCCAATATTGCTAACGAAGCGGCGATCATAGCAGCTCGGCACAATCGCAAAGAAATAAATCAAGGTGACGTAACCGAGGCATTCGAAAAAGTTGCTATTGGCCCCGAGCGCAAGAGCAAGATTATGACCGAGGCAGAGAAAGAGCTCACAGCATATCACGAGGCTGGTCACGCAATCGTTGGACATGTTTTGCCTGATAGCGACATGGTGCATAAGGTGACCATCATTCCGCGCGGAGGTACTGGCGGTGTGACATGGTTTATTCCGCCCGAAGACAAAAGTTACCATAGCATTATTGAGTACAAGGATATTCTGGCCCGAATGCTCGGTGGCCGTGTCGCCGAAGAAGTAGTCTATGGTTCAGATCGAGTAACGACAGGTGCTGGGAATGATCTCCAAAAAGCTGCCGAGCTTGCCCGCGACATGGTGGTTAATCAAGGTATGGGTAAGAAGCTTCGTGATCAGGTGTTCCACGTTGAAGACGGCATGATGCTGGATAAACTCGTCCATGAGCGACAATATTCAGATGAGACTGCAAAGGTAATCGACGATGAAGTAGAGGCACTCATTACCGAAGCTTCGCAGCGCGCCAAGGAAGTCATCAAGGCAAACCGTACAAAACTCGAGGAGCTGAAGGATGCGTTGCTAGAGAAAGAAACTGTCGAAGCAGATGAAACGCAAAAAATCCTGACTGGCACACGTATGCCAAAAAGCGCATCTTTGTACTAGCGCGAGCCATGCGGCACACACCTGTATTTTTATAAATCTGCGGTTCCATAATCTGTAAGCTATCTCTATAATATGTGCAGATGAATCGATTATTACGCCGAGCTAACAAAAGTATTTCTGTGAGCGGCGCGGCTACCCTGTTGATTGCAACCTCAATGATAGGTCAGTTACTAGGGTTCATGCGCATCAAGCTTATAAATGCTAACTTCCCTGCCACGGGTCCTGGTAGTACTGATGCGTTTTTTGCAGCATTTAAGATTCCGGACTTTTTCTTTATTACGTTAGCAGCGGGAGCGCTTGGGGTTGCGTTTATTCCTTATCTCTCAGATAAGTTCGAGAAGGGAGACCGACGCGGTGCTTGGCAACTTTCGTCTAGTCTTTTGAACTTGCTGATGATTATTATGGGTGTCGTGGGATTGCTCATGTTCGTGTTTGCCGAAACGCTTATATCGCATATCGTTGCGCCAAACCTTGATCCCCAGCAGCTCCACAACGCCGTAACAATTATGCGCTTCATATCACTGAACCCGTTGTTATTCACGATTTCCGGGATTCTTATGAGTATGCAGCAGACTATTGGTCGATTCTTCTTCTACGCTGTTGCACCACTGTTTTACAACGTTGCGATTATCGTTAGTATTTTTGTCTTTAAGGACAATGTCGGAATTGTTGGGCTGGGTGTTGGTGCATTTATCGGTGCCATACTTCAATTGATTGTAGCCATGATCGGTATGTTTGGTATGCGGTTTCGCTACGAGCCGATTATTCGTTGGCGCAACAAGAGTTTTCACGGTGTTCTGCACCAGTTGCCGCCACGTTCCATTGATCAAGGTGTCGACGCGATTAATAGTATCGTTGAGACGAACTTTGCGCGGCGACTCGGTGAAGGGTACATTACATATTACGAAAACGCCTTTGTACTTCATACTGCGCCGGTGCTTTTGATTGGTACCGCGATTTCAACTGCAGCGTTCCCAAAGCTGACCGAGCGACTGTCCCAAGGTCGCCCAGATCTGTTTCAACGAGATTTCTTGCAGGTGTTTAGAGCCATGATATGGATATCGCTGCCCGTTGTCGTGGTCGGGTATTTTACAAGGGGATACCTTGCGCGATTGATATTTACGCGTGATGCGCCTGAGATTGCACTTATTTTTGGATTTTTGTGCGGAGCGATATTCTTTAGGGTGATATACCAGATACTATCGCGCTACTTCTATGCACATAAAGACACCATAACGCCGCTGGTCATCTCGCTCATAACCATATCTGCCAATATTTATCTTGCCTACACACTTTCGCGTCCGGGCGCGTATGGTGTTGCGGGTTTAGCCCTGGCACAGACCCTAGCGGCAGCAATTGAAATTGTTATTTTACTGAGTGTGATGGTGATTCGAGACAGGCATTTGTTTACCCCAGCCTTTTTGGGTGGCGTAGCCCGAATGTTTTCTGTTACGGGATTTGCGATCGTAACTGCGTATTTGGGTATATCGTTTTTGCCACTTACAGTGGGTGACAAAGGGTTTGTGACGCTTGGTAGTAAGCTTGCAATTATATCTATCTCGACCTTTGTAGTGTATATCGCGATGTCTTCGCTATTTGGCCTTGAGGAAGCGCGCCCAGTTATCAATCGTGTCAAGAAAATAGTACTCAAACCGATCCGTATCGACTGGTAAACCCATGCAAGGAACTTCGACTGACCAAGCACACATTCGTAACTTCTGTATTATTGCGCATATTGATCATGGCAAATCAACACTAGCAGACCGCCTGCTAGAAGTTACGCACACGGTCGAAAAGCGAGAAATGAAAGAACAGCTACTAGACAAAATGGATCTAGAACGCGAGCGGGGGATTACTATTAAGCTTGCACCAGTTCGTATGGAGTATGAAGGACATCAGCTTAACCTGATCGACACTCCTGGCCATGTAGATTTTAGCTACGAGGTCTCCCGTAGTTTAGAAGCATGTGAAGGCGCACTCTTGGTCGTTGATGCCACGCAGGGTATACAGGCCCAGACCCTGGCAAATGTTTACCTAGCAATGGAACAGGACCTCACAATTATCCCAATCCTTAACAAGATTGATTTGCCAGCTGCCGATGTAGACCGAGTAAGTGAAGAGGTCATGTCGCTCCTGGGTTGTCAAAAAGAAGATATCTTGCATATATCTGCAAAGACTGGGCAGGGTGTCGAAGCGGTGCTAGACAAAGTTATCGACACTGTGCCAGCTCCATCAGGTGAACCTGATGCTCCCACCCAAGCACTTATTTTTGATAGTTATTATGATGACTACCGCGGTGTGGTGCTATACGTTAGGGTTGTAAGCGGGAGTATTACTAAAAGTGACCATATTTATATGATGGCCGCTGAGGCAAGTGGGCTGGCGCTAGAAGTTGGTGCTTTGCAGCCAGGCATGCAGCCGCGCAAAGAGCTCGCTACGGGCGAGATTGGCTATATTGTTACCAATCTCAAAACTACCCGAGAAGCAAAGGTTGGTGATACAGTCACCCTCGAGGCGCGACAGGCACAAGAGCCATTGCCAGGTTATAAAGATGTTCGACCATTTGTGTACGCGGGATTCTTTCCTAACAGTAACGAGAATTATCAGCTTCTCAAGGAAGCCGTCGAGAAGCTGTCACTATCCGATTCTGCGCTGCAGTTTGAAACCGAGAACTCTCCGGTGCTTGGGTTTGGCATGCGCATTGGGTTTCTTGGCTTGTTGCACATGGATATTGTCAAAGAACGTTTGGAGCGCGAGTACAACATAGAGCTGATTGTTACTAATCCGTCGACAGATTATCATGTTGTGCTTGCAAATGGTGAGGAGCGGATTATTAAATCAGCGACTGATTTGCCAGATGTAGCTAGTATTGTAGAGATTCGGGAACCGTGGATTGAGGGAGAGATTGTTGTGCCTAAACCGTACGTTGGGGCTGTGATTCAGCTTGTTTCTAGCAAGCGTGGTATACACAAACGTACCTCATATGTTGATGAACTTGCCGTTCTAACCTTTGATGCGCCACTTGCAAATTTGTTAACCGATTTTTATGATCAGCTCAAAAGTGTGACGAGCGGCTACGGCTCGTTTAATTATGAGCTTGCTGGGTATCGTGCAGAGGATCTTGTGCGAGTCGACTTCTATGTCGCTGGAGAAATGGTCGAGGCGCTGTCTGTGATGGTGCATCGGAGCGAATCAGTTAGCCTTGGGCGTGAAATTGTAGCCAAGCTCAAGGATGTTATTCCACGCCAAAACTTCAAGGTTGCACTGCAGGCCGCAATTGGCGGGAGGTTTATCGCGCGTGAAGATATTAGTGCATACCGCAAGGATGTTACCGCAAAGCTCTACGGCGGTGATGTTACTCGTCGACGCAAATTGTTAGAGAAGCAAAAGAAGGGTAAGGCTCGTATGAAACGCTTTGGCCAGGTAGATATCCCCAGTGAAGCCTTTACTGTCATGCTTCGTAGGGACTAGAATAGAGGTATGAAAGGCAAACTTGTTATTATTTCGGGACCCTCGGGTGCTGGCAAGGATACATTGCTAGCGCAGTTCCTCAAGCAACACAGCAACTGGGTTCAGCCTGCATCAACAACCACGCGACACCCTCGCTCGCACCATGTCGATGGCAAAACAATGAACTTTATTAGCCTTGATCAGTTTAATATGCTCAAAAAGGACGGGGCATTTCTTGAGTCAGTCGAAGTATACGATGGAATCTGGTATGGCACGCTACGAGAGCCGGTGGAAGCTGCTCTGAAGGCAGGCAAAAACGTCATACTGCGCGTCGATGTTCGTGGAGCAATGCGTATCAAGCAGCAATTACCAGAAGCCAAATTGGTGTTTATCACTACTGGGGATTGGGCTTCACTTGAGGAGCGTATTCGCTCGCGGGGTACGGAGGATGAGCAGGCTATACAGCGTCGTCTTGATAGGGCCAAGCGAGAATTGGAGTACCAAGACAAGTACGATAGGGTGGTTATCAATCGCTTTGGCAAGATTGATGAAGCTGTCGCTGATTTGGCTGTTGCTATCGAAACATAAATTGTTATGCTTGCAAGTATTACTCGGAGTAGTACTATTGATCATATGCCATTTGAACACGCACGACCGCCAGAAGAAGTTACCGGAATTGTTGCTGGTATTCCTGTAGAGCAAAGGCTAGGTGTGGTTCGTGGTAGATATTTTTATTATAGAATAAGACACCTGATGAATAGACTTACTACAGGTAGCTTTGACGGAGTTGATAGCAATTATTGTGGAAGTTTTGTCAAAGGAGAAGATGGTGTGAGAGCACAAATATGGCAAACTGACGGATATGATGAACTGCTATCACACACCGAAGTAGTAGTTTTTGGGGATAGTGTGTTGGGTGAGGGCATTAATGCTAGAATTTTTGGCACCACAGGTGATATTGTGGGGAGCATTAATCTAGGAGTAAATCATGCTTTTGCCTCAGACAAAATTGTTGGGCATGAAGTAGTTGATGCGGTTTCTGCGTTTGTAAGACTTCAGCGACAGGAGAATTAGCACTCTTACTTGACGAGTGCCAACCGTTCATATAAACTAGCACTATATGGTTGACAGTGCTATTTTGACACCAAGACAAGAGAAGTTGCTGGAGGCAATTGTCGAACAATATGCTGAGGTGGCGGCACCTGTA
Source organism: Candidatus Saccharimonadota bacterium (assembly GCA_020428115.1). GTDB lineage: Bacteria > Patescibacteriota > Saccharimonadia > Saccharimonadales > JAGQNJ01 > JAGQNJ01. Next base: position 6,863 of record JAGQNJ010000007.1, on the reverse strand, counting down.
GGAAGCAGCCTACTTGCCAAGGCGTTTGACGTTTCGTCAGCTACGATCCGCAGCGAAATGGCCGAACTTGAGCGCAAAGGTTTTATCAAACAACCGCACACGAGCGCGGGTCGAATACCCACAGACAAGGGCTACAGACACTACGTAAACAGAGTGCAAGATCAGCCAAGGCTAGAGACGCCAAGGCACGCAGAGCGGGCTTTGTCGGCGCGTGTTACTGGCGCAGGTTTGCCAGAGCAGACTATTCGCAACGCGGTCGATACACTCGTAGAGCTTACACATAATCTCGGTATCGCAACCATTGGTGATCAACTATACATGAGTGGCCTTGGTAATTTGTTTGGCCAGCCTGAGTTTATGAATCGCGGTCAGGTCCAGGAGGTTGCGAGGCTTCTGGACAATCTCGAGCCATGGCTCAAAGAGGCTGCACCCAATAAACCACTCAGTGTATATATCGGGCGTGAAAACCCTATTGGTCGCACGGCTGGATGTAGTTTGATTATCAGCAAGTTTAATAGCCCATTTAGCGATCACAGCTATATTGGTGTGCTTGGCCCGACCCGCCAAAGTTACCGGGGCGTGATGAGCCTTGTTGGCCAGGCCGGCAAATCGCTCGAGGAGGCACTGTATGAGTAAAAAACCAGTAGTTGTTGAACTGCAGCAAAAGATAGATGAATTGACCGAGGCATTGCAGCGTGAGCGCGCCGATGCCGAGAATATCAGGCGCCGACACGAACAGCAAATATCAGGACTCAAAAATTTGGTAAAGTCTCAGGTTGTGCTCGATCTGCTGCCAGCTATCGACAATCTTGAACGTGCTCTAAAGCATGTACCAAAGGAACTAGAAGGCAATGACTACGTCAAAGGCGTAGAGGGTACGGTTAAGCAGTTCGACAAGGTTTTGTCTGATCTTGGCGTAGAGAAGATCAAGACTATTGGCGAAGTGTTTGACCCTGCCCTTCATGAGGCAGTTGGTATGGAAGACGGCGATGGTGACCTTGAAGTTATTTGCGAGGAGCTTCAATCTGGCTACATTGTAGACGGCGAGGTAATTCGCCACGCCATGGTCAAAGTCAAAAAGGAGGCTACAAAATGAGTGATTTTGAATCTGGTCGGGCTTTCGAGGCCATCCCAGGCATGGAGCCTTCACAGGACGAGGTATTAGATGAATTGACGGCGCTTGACCAACTAACAGCTATGAATCCTGAAGGATTACCAATTTACCAAGTACTCGTAGACCGCAGAGAAGCGTTGCTTACAAATCCACAGAAATATTTCGAAGATAGCTTGGTAATAATGGCTGAAGCAGGCCATGCAATAGATGAGAAAAATAAGGAGGAAGAATAATGGGAAAGATTATAGGAATAGATTTAGGAACAACTAACTCAGCAATGGCTGTGATGCAATCGGGTAAGCCCGAAATCATTGCCAACTCTGAAGGCAATCGTACTACACCAAGTGTGGTAGCGATTAACAAAAACGGCGAGCGTTTGGTAGGCCAGGTGGCTAACCGCCAGCGCGTTACTAACCCAACCAATACGATTTTTGGTGTTAAACGTCTAATCGGCCGCAAGTTCAACGACAAAGAAGTCCAAAAGGACATCGAGCTAATGCCGTATGACATTGTAAAAAGTGGTAACGGTGTGAAGGTCAAAATGGATGGCAAAGAGTACAGCCCAGAAGAAGTCAGTGGCATGATTCTCTCAAAACTAAAGGCGGATGCCGAGAAGTTTTTGGGTGAGCCAGTAACCGAAGCGGTTATAACCGTACCTGCCTACTTTGATGACTCTCAGCGCCAGGCGACAAAGGACGCTGGTAAGATTGCGGGACTAGAAGTAAAGCGAATCATCAACGAGCCAACTGCTGCTGCCCTTGCCTATGGCCTAGACAAAGGCAAAGAGGAGAAAGTAGCCGTGTTTGACCTTGGTGGTGGTACGTTTGACGTGTCCATTTTGCAACTTGGCGATGGCGTGTTTGAGGTGCTAGCAACCAATGGTGATACTCACCTGGGTGGTGAAGACTTTGACCTTAAGATCGTCAACCACTTTGTGGATGAGTTCAAAAAGGAATCTGGCATTGATGTTAAGGCAGACAAAGCCGCAATGCAGCGCCTCAAGGAAGAGGCCGAAAAGGCCAAGAAAGAGCTCTCGACTACTGAGGTTGCAGACATCAATCTGCCATTCTTGACAGCCGACGCCGAGGGGCCAAAGCACTTTGAATACAAACTAACGCGCGCTAAGCTTGTTGAGCTTGTCCAAGACATGATCGACAAAACAGCCGAGCCATGCAAAAAGGCATTAAAAGATGCCAAGCTTGAAGCCAAGGACATTAACGAGGTTATCTTGGTTGGTGGTATGACCCGTATGCCGGCCGTGGTAGAAAAGGTCAAAAGTATATTCGGCAAAGAACCGCTAAAGGGCGTGAACCCAGACGAGGTTGTGGCCGTAGGTGCAGCTATCCAGGGCGGTGTGTTGCAGGGTGACGTCAAAGACGTACTGCTGCTCGACGTAACGCCACTGAGCCTTGGTATCGAAACCCTCGGCGGGGTTGCAACTAAGCTGATCGAGCGAAACACCACAATCCCTACAAGTAAGAGCGAGGTCTTCTCAACAGCAGCAGATAATCAGCCACAAGTTGAGATCCATGTCGTGCAGGGTGAGCGCGAAATGGTTGCCGACAACAAATCACTCGGTCGCTTTGTGCTCGATGGTATTCCACCCGCACCGCGCGGCGTACCACAAATTGAGGTTACGTTTAACATTGATGCCAACGGTATCTTGAACGTAACAGCCAAAGACAAAGGTTCTGGTAAAGAACAGTCTATTACTATCCAAAACAGCGGTAACCTAGACAAAGACGAAGTCGAGAAAGCTGCCAAAGAAGCCGAAGCACACGCAGAGGAAGACAAGAAAAAGCGCGAAGCCGTGGAAGTACGCAATCAACTCGACAGCACGATCTACCAAGCCGAAAAGCTCAAGACCGACAGCAAAGATAAGCTTTCTGAGGACGATGTAAAGGCAATTGACGAAGCCGTAGAAGCTGCCAAAAAGGTTCAGTCAGACGAAAAGGCCGACAAGGACGCCCTGGAAGCAGCAGCCAAAGAGCTAAACGACAAGATAATGCCTATCGGTGCTAAGATGTACGAAGAGGCTGCAAAAGAAGAAAAGCCTGCCGAGGGCGACTCGGCCGAGAAGCCAAAAGATGACAAAAAAGACGAGCCTGTAGAGGGCGAAGTCGTCGACGAGAAGTAAGGTCAAATGCAACTACTAGTCTTTCTATTGGGTGTACTAACTGGCTTATTTGGTTACATTGGTGCAAATTTCATTGTAGGGCCACTGTTGGAGTACAGAAAATTGGTAGGAAGAATAGGACATAAGCTTACTTTCTATTCGCATATAATCAAAAGTCCTGGTGTAAATAAACGCTTAGCAGATGAGGGCTCAGAAGTTCTTAGAGATTTAGCATGTGAGCTAGAGAGTAAATATTTAGTCATACCTTTTCGTAACATATTTACCAGTACGAAGTTGCTTATTGTTCAGCAGGATGCATTGGATGCAAAGGGGGAGATAATGTTTCTTTCAAATTCCTTGCATGATGACAATAATAAAGACAACCATGATGCTTGGGTAAAAATCTACAGATTACTCAAGATTCCTCAGTTCGAATCCTTGCCGACAAAGAGTGAGCTTCTAGACAAAAGTCTAAATGCGAAGGACAATAAATAGCCATGGCTAAAAGAGACTATTACGAAGTTTTGGGAGTTGGTAAGTCTGCAAGTGCGGATGAGATCAAAAAAGCCTTTCGCCGAAAGGCTGTTGAGCATCACCCCGATAAAGGCGGTGATGAGACCAAGTTCAAAGAAATCAACGAAGCCTACGAAGTACTTAAAGACCCATCCAAGCGCCAGCGCTATGACCAGTTTGGCCATGCCGGCGTGGGTAGCTCGGCTGCCAGCGATGGTGGCAACCCATTTGCGGGATTTGGTGGTGGTGGCCAAGAAATGCACTTTGACTTTGGCGACTTAGGCTTGGGCGATATATTTGGTAGTTTCTTTGGTGGAGGGCAACAGCAGCGTGGTGGTCGGCGAACGCGCCGTGGCAATGATATGCAGACAACCATCGATCTAACATTTGAGCAAGCAGTGTTTGGCACGGAGGAAGAGCTGCATCTGAATATTGATGATGTGTGTGAGCACTGCAAGGGCACGACCGCCGAACCAGGTCATGAACTAAAAACCTGTCCGACTTGTGGCGGTAGCGGGCAAGTCGTGACGGCGACCCGCACAATATTTGGAAACATTCAGCAGGCGAGTGTTTGTCATGAATGTGAAGGTACGGGCAAAGTACCAGAGAAGGTTTGCAGTGTTTGTCACGGCAAGGGTGTAAAGTCTAAACGGCAAGACATCAAGCTCAAGATTCCAGCCGGTATTGATGACGGTGCGACCATTCGCCTCCGGGAACGGGGCGAGGCTATTGCACGGGGCGAGAAGGGAGATTTATACGTAAATATCCGCGTTAAACCGCACAAAAAGTTCACACGCGAAGGCGATATTATATTGAGCGAAGAGCATGTGAGTATGGTGGACGCGGCGCTTGGTACGGAGATAGATGTCGAAACTGTTGACGGACTAGTCACCATGAAGATACCGGCTGGCACACAGAGCGGTACAGACTTTAAACTGTCCAGCCATGGCGTACCGCACATACGTAATGACCGACGCGGTCCTCATATTGTGACAATCGTTGTCGATATCCCGACCAAACTTAGTCGCCGCGAAAAGCAGCTGCTCGAAGAACTACGTGACGCTTAGTACGAACATAGCTACAATAGCTATATGATCTTGCCGGGGGACAACGAGAGTGTATTGCGCCAGAAGTGGCGTAAGCACAAAAGATTGATCATACTCATAGTTGCTGTCACGCTGCTTGCGGGTGGCGCCTATTTGCTAGTGCTAACACTTTCCCCTAAGTTTAGCTATGTGCCGAGCTCAATTGATCTTAATACTGATGACGATGTTAATGACATGCGAGATAGGATTCAGATCAGTAAGATTAACCTAGAAGTACCGTATTTTGCAGGTGGCGCAGAGGAGCTGAACAAGGGCGCCTGGTGGCGATATCCAGAACGTGGAGATCCAGAAAAAGGCGGTAATTTTATACTGAGCGCGCACAGATTTGAACTTGGGCTCACACCAGAGGGTACCAAGGCACGTTCCCCATTCTATACCCTTAATAAGCTCGAACCAGGTGACGAGATACGCGTTTTTTATCAGGGTAAATGGTACGACTACATCGTGACCAAAAACTACAGTGTCCCCAGAACAGCCATAGAGATCGAGGCACCATCGGACAGTGCAAAACTGACACTCTACACCTGTTCGCTCAAGGGTGAGATTGACGGCCGTGTCGTGGTCGAAGCACAGCCCAAATAAGCATTTGCACATTGTGCCGTCCAGAGTACAATAAAACTATAGGATAGAAACAAAAAATGAACGAAAATGACCAACCGGACCCAGATGCTTCTGCCGATTCGCGGTTTGATGAGGAGCTGCGCCGGCTTAGCGCCGAGGCCGCGCACCGGCTTATAACACAAGATGACGAAGCCAACTGGGAGCCTGTTAATACGGAATCACTCGATCCGAGCCAACCACTTTCCGATCGGGAACGACGCATAGTTACCGATGACGCAAAGGCACTTTTCGCCAGCCACAACAGACATCATGAAGATACTGAACGAATTCGGTCACTCGAGGCAGATGCTCGCATCGATAAAATGACGGGTTTAAGGACACACAAGGTATTCGAAGATGACCTACCAAGAATGCTTGCACTCGCGGAGCGTGAGCATAGTGTGGTCGCGGTGTGGCAAATTGATGGCGCGGGTCTCAAAAAGGTCAACGATAATATCTCAAGGCAGGCTGGCGATGATTACATAAAGGCCATTGCCGAAGCATTAGAACGGACAGTTCGCAAAAGCGACGGCGTGTACAGGGGCGGTGGCGAGTCTGACGAATTCTTTGTACTTATGCCGCATGTTCAGGAGCATGGAGATGAAATAGACGAGTTTTTGGGTCATAAAGCTGAAGATTTTCGTAACGCACTGCTTAAGCTTGCACAAGAAAAACCCTCACTCGCTAAAGCAATAGGCGAAAACTGGCTTGGTTTATCGATCGGAGTAACAAGCCGCGACTTTAGTGAGCCTTGGCTGCATCGCTCAGTCCGCGAGCTTGCCGATGAGCTGGTTACAGATGCCGACCGACTAATGCGTTTCGACAAAAAGCGACATCGCTTGCAGGCGGCAGAGAAACTTCGATCAATTGGCCAAGAGGTGCCAGAAGATGACCGTCTTTACTAGTGTAATACAACGTGTACAATTAATTTGATGAGAAAGCCACTGAACCAACAAGGCCTTATACCTCTCATACTTTTTATGATTGTCCTTATGATTGCAGCGATTATCTTCGTATACTTACGCGTCCTCCGCGCCAACTAATTGATCAATACATATAATTGTGTTATAATTAGCACAATCAAAGGTGTTTATGTACAGTATTGAATTGACCACTGGCGAGGCGCAGCTTCGGGCTGACCTAGAATCATATCGAAATTTCCCTGTTGCGAACTGGGACAGCTATGAGTTTTTCGGGCTTCAAGAAGGGGATGAGTACCAAAAAGCGCTTCGTGAACAGACCAAACAGGCATTTCTGCAGGACGAAGTACGCAACCCGCAGATTTACTACCCGAAACTTGCAAATTCTTCCATGGCCCTTGCTCTTGAGATTGCCGAAGAACGCCTGATTGAAACAAAAAGTAAAATAGACGTTGGCGATGCCGAGCCACTACGTGCGGGATTAGCGAGTGATA
>JAGQNJ010000079.1 GCA_020428115.1 Candidatus Saccharimonadota bacterium | reverse complement strand
CTACCGTATAATATAAGACATGCGATTATCTCAGCGCAAGGGTGATATTGGCGTGACTCAAGCCATAGCTTCGTTCACAAAGATGGGTTACGATGTTTCAATACCAGTCACAGAATCTGCAGCATACGATGTTGTTGTAGACAACGGAAAGCTATTGGCAAGAGTACAAGTAAAATACTCTGGCGATAAAAACAAAGAGGTCGACCTTCGGCTTATACATTCAAATTCTAAAGGGTATGTAGTTAAGAAAACTAGTAAACACGCGTACGATTGGCTCTATATACTTTGCTCTAATGGAGATGAATATTTAATAAAAGAATGTCTTAGTGGCAGAAGATCAGTTAGGCCAAGTGCAAGCCAAAAATTGATTACTATGGCGGAGAGAGAGGGATTCGAACCCTCGCGAGAGCTTGCGCCCTCCTAACGATTTAGCAAACCGTCCCCTTCAGCCACTTGGGTACCTCTCCGTATTTAGGCTGTAACGTTCGTAGTACCCTATCTTTTTTATTGGTTTGCTGCAACCGTCAAATATGCACGTTTCACGCAGCAGCCACTTGGGTACCTCTCCACGTCGGCGCTAGCTATTGAAGCTAGCAAGCCAACAGCACAAAACAAGTTTCTGCTTTCAGCTTGCCTAGCTTATCGCTACGCCTCCTCTCAAAATCGCATTCAGTCGCTCTGCTCCTTGGATTGCGATTTTGGCTTCCTCAATGTTAATTTGTCGTAACAGGGTGATTATACCAGAGGAGTGGCAGGTTTTACAGTGTATTGTAATCATTTTCCCCCTGGCCAAAAGCGTGTACAATAAGCACATGCAAGATGAGCAACAGCCGGGGTGGCAGTTCAAGCCAGAGGAAAAGCCAGGCGCAACAATACAGCCAGGAGTTCCAGCACAGGAGACACATGTCGCCACTGGTGGGCAAGATGAGGTAACCTGGACTGCCTCAGAGTTTGTTGAGCACGATAAGTCCGCAAGCTGGTATTTACAGTTTCTCCTTGCGGTGGTTGTTGGGCTGGGCTTGATGTACTTTATTACACGAGATGTTGTATCTGTTGGGATACTAGCACTGCTGGCGGTTGTGTTCTTGATCGTCGCTCGCCGAAAGCCTCGAGTACTATCCTATGCAGTGACGAGGCAAGGTGTTAGGGTTGGCGCCAAAATGTATCTCTACAGCGCGTTTAAGTCTTTTGCTGTTGTTGACGAAGGGGCGATCCACTCAATTATGCTGCTGCCTCTCAAACGATTTATGCCATCTATCACGCTGTATTACGACCCTCAAGACGAGGCTCGCATTATTGACATGCTCGGTGCTGCCTTGCCCGAAGAAGAGCGCCAACAGGATAGCGTCGATCGTTTTATGCGCAAAATCCGCTTCTAAGATATGAAATGATGGCGGAGAGGGTGGGATTCGAACCCACGAGACCCTTGCGGGCCTATCGCTTTTCGAGAGCGACCAGTTCAACCAC
>JAGQNJ010000078.1 GCA_020428115.1 Candidatus Saccharimonadota bacterium | reverse complement strand
CTAGGCTGTAGTCGGTTTTTGCTCGACGATTCACAATTTTGGTTGCTGGCGCATGCCGTTTTTGCTTCATGGTACTTAGTATACCCTAGTTACGGTGTTGGGTGAGGCTGATTGAGTACAATCAGCAAGGGCTACGCGAAAACCCGTTCGGGGTGGATTGATAGTAGCTCGGACACTGTTTATTTGAAGTAGTAAGCTCCTGGATTTTGGTTTTGCCAGCATTCCAGAGGCTTGGGTCGTTGGATTTTACTTTTCGCCAATACCACCACTCGACACCCCAGAGGTCGATGGTGCGTATGCCAGTATCAACCCCGTACTGTATACGACCTGCCAGGTCCTCGGCGGGTAATGATTTGTCTTGCTCTTCTATGGTTGCGTCTTTGATACCGGTTGGTGGCCATGCTTCGGTTTGCAGCTCATGAATAATCGTATCTCTGCCAGTAGTGAGTTCTGCCCCGCCAGCCAAAAAGGCGTAGAACCAAGCGGGATACGGATACTCAAAGTAGCGCTTGGTCACCGTTCTATCCCAAACGCGCTTGTATATAGATGCTCCAATGATGTCCGCCCTTGGGCTACCAACAGGCCAGCTCGGCGTGGCATTATTGCTTCGTGAGACAACAATTGGTCGCGTCGGGTCCTGTGAGCGCACGTAGTTGAACTCATCGACAAGTCGTTCGCGTTCGTGATCTGGGCATTCGCCAAAAACATCCAGAAAATACTCGTTTTCTAGCTGATAGCTCTGGAGTGATGGACGATCTTTATAGCGCTGAATCACCGCTCCCATATATTGGTTGAGCTCTTGCCGCCACTGTTCTTTGGGCAAATGCTTTGCCCATTCTGGCCAATGACATTCTGGCCAGCGAGGTTGACGCAGCCCCAGTGCAAGTGACACGGTGCCGCCGGCTTGCTCGACTTTGTCAAACTGCCAGTCGAGCTCGCTGAAGTCGTACTGCCCAGGTGCTGGTTCATGGATGTTCCAGTAGCTGACAAGTCGAAATCGACGAATGCCGAGATCGTTGATCATCGCATCCATGGTTTCTTTGGGGTCAAGCCCAAGGTAGCGGGCATATTGCGGAATGAAACTAGCCCCGATGGTAAGCGGTTCGTTGCGATGACGCAGAATGTACCACTGGGCCACGCCATACATAGTACTGGTGATGGCGATGATGATAACGATCAGCCAGATAATGCATTTGTGCCACCAGGCTCGACGCTTGTACCACGGGCGCACTTTGCTGGCATGGTGACGCACATGCTTTGCCGCACGACGAGCGTGATGGGCCACGTGGTGGTGCAGTTTGGATACTTTCTTTTTACGTGATCTTTTCATTTTGGTACTATTGATGGGCTAATGAATGCAAAAGCACAAGCAGTTTCCATCTCTATAGTTATACCAGTTTTTAATGATGCTGAACACCTTAAAAGTTGCTTGGACTCTATTGCAAAGCAGTCCATAGCGCCTGACGAAGTTATTGTCGTAGATAACAACAGTACAGACGGCTCTCTGCAGGTGGCCAAAGCCTGTCCGTTCGCGCGCGTAATCACCGAAAAGCAACAGGGCGTTCTCTACCCTCGCAATACTGGGTTTGATGCTGCCAAAGGCGACATCATTGGTCGTATCGATGCCGATACACGCTTACCAGAAAATTGGGTCGAGCGTGTGCTCGGGATATTCGGCCACCTGGACATCGCGGCGGTCAGTGGCCCGGTGGGCTGGCATGATACTCCCGCACAACAACTTGGTTTGTTTTTTGATAAAAGCGTTCGCCAGATTACCTGGAAACTTGGGTCCAAAGACGATGCAGTGTTT
>JAGQNJ010000077.1 GCA_020428115.1 Candidatus Saccharimonadota bacterium | reverse complement strand
CCTTCATCTCCCCAGACATAAGATTGCGCGTGTCTGTCATAATCACCTAGTATAACGCAGCAAGCACCTCGAGTTACCCACAGTACTTCAAGAACATACAGAAGTCTTCTTCGTTGATGATTGCCAGCCAGTACAGTACACTAGGGGGTATGAACGAGGGTGACGGGCAGCAACAGGGTTTTACGTACGCGCCTTCTACTTCTGTTGAGCAGAAACCGCTTGAGCCGGGCCCCCAGCAGTCAGGGGAGAACCCTAAGGCCGCACCTCCAGAATCTTCAGTGCGATGGCAGGCCTCTGAGTTTGTTGACCACGACAAAGACAGTAATTGGTTTGTGCTATTGGCGCTTGCAGCTATCGTTCTGTGCGCGGCCACATACCTTATTAGCCGCAGCATCTTCTCGACAATCGTAGTTGGCTTGGCGATCTTGGCTTTTGGCTTAACAGCTAAGCAGAAGCCGCGTACACTCCAGTACGCACTCCTCTCTACCGGTATACAAGCTGGAGAAAAGAACTATAAGTATGAGGACTTCAAGTCCTTTAGTGTCGTCCAAGAGGGCGCTCTCTGGAGTATCGTGCTGCAGCCAGTTCGGCGGTTTATGCCACTACTAACAATTTATTTTGACCCAAATGATGGCGAGCAGATATTCGATATTTTGGCGACCCAGATGCCTCACGAGGAGCGCAGCCTTGATTCGGTCGATAAATTTTTAAAACGAATCCGATTCTAGCCCTAGATTACATCTATAATTTGTGCTACACTCACATCTGTTCTGCATGAAATTTGTGCGGAAAGCACCTCAAATTTTATGTCTGGCGATCCCCTATTTTTAGAGGATTGCCAAACGAGCGCGCGTAGCTCAGCTGGATAGAGCGTCGGCTTGCGGAGCCGAAGGTCGTAGGTTCAAATCCTGCCGCGCGTACCACTATATTTTTTGAAGCACTTTTATTGTAGATACCCCACCTGCGCGTGGGCTTTTTAATTTTGCTATCATTGCTACATGATACCGCTCTCAGACAACGTAATATTTTACGACACCGAGTTCTCGAGTCTTGACCCTTACGTAGGTGAAATATTATCGATCGGCCTTGTGAAGCTGAGCGGGGAGAGTCTTTATCTAGAGCTTGAGTACTCTGGTGAGTACAGTACATGGGTCAAAGAGAACATTCTAGGGGGGCTGAATGGGCCAAAAGTGAAGCGTGAGGATGCAGTGAAGAAGATCCACGACTTTATCGGCAGCGAGAGGCCCTATTTGGTAGCAAATGTAAACTGTTATGATGCAGTTTATACATACAAGTTATTCGGTATAGACGATCAGCCGTTTTACTGGCTCCCGCTAGATTTTGCGTCTATGTTGTTCGCGCATGGCATGGATCCTGAGAACTATAACAAGCAAGAGCAAAGTTTTTTTGAACGGATCGGGGTTGATCCGACAAGGTACCATCAACACAATGCTCTTGATGACGCGCTGCTCCTGAGGGAGACGTACCTTGCTCTGTCAAAGTAGCGTCAGTGTTTTGTTTATGCTTGCAATCCAAGGGTCTATACCCGAGACTTGTGGGTATGGCAAATGGAGAAAAAAGAATTGGCTGGGGCGAGCCAGTTACGCTTGACGCTGAGCAGGCTGACGCACTTCGGGATTATGTGGCCGGCACTCATGTGTTGGTCGGCGCCAACCTCTATAAAGAGTGGCAGCTACTTCGAGAGCATGTTATCCCGCCGGTAGATGAGTGTGAGGGGGCTAGAGTTCAGATACTTGAGGCGCAGGCTTGGCTGGCGGGCATAGAGTACGCTCCAGGAGTTGATGATCCGGACTACGACGAGTTTGAG
>JAGQNJ010000076.1 GCA_020428115.1 Candidatus Saccharimonadota bacterium | reverse complement strand
CTGTATATTAAGCCCAAAAGCATGCAGGGCCCGGTTATGGTGCAGGCGTTCATTGGTCAATTTGCTGCGCTTAGCGCCCTATATTTAATCGGTACAGACAGCCCGGCATTCGTGATAACGCTGCTAACAGGCCTTATATGTTTCTTGGCTGCCAGACACTTCTTTGACACCTTTGATGAACCGTATGCGCGTATGCTGTCGTATATCTGGGGATTCTTCGGGGCAGCTATTGGTTGGCTACTTGGTCATTGGCTGCTCTTTTATACAGTTATTGCTCAGCCCACATTGCTGCTTAGTACAATTGGCTACGGTCTGGCCGTGCTGTACTATCTTGATCACACCGATCGATTGAGCAAGGGAGTGCGCAAACAATTTATGTTCGTGATGATAGCTATCGTAATAGTGGTGTTAGCTTTCTCTGATTGGGGAGATAAGGCGCTCTAGGGTAGAAGGTATGGCGCCGTAACAGATGTAACTGCGCCGTTACATTATGTGCGCATCATCTGAGCAAGATTAATAAATGTGTACGTCTACATTTTGATGATAGGTTTGCATCATAATTTGCTTGATGCGAGCATGTAAAAATTGGAAAAAACTTTAGCACAAAGCACAGAATCTAGTAGGGATGCGAACTGCTCGGTTAAGACCTATTCTGTTTCAACTCGAAGACTTGTATGAAGTCTTCTTCTACGCGTAGCTCGTAGCCCTCACTCGAGGCAAGTTTTTCTAGTGCAGCATGCTGCGGCGGGAGAGACTCAAATAATAAATACAACGGGCGCTTGGCAACCCCACGCAACTGTTCGAACAGCTTACGGTATACAGCCAGGCCATCAGGACCACCAAAGATGGCTATAGACGGCTCGTGGCTAGCTGCAGTGTTTATCTGGTAGCCATCTGGTACGTATGGAAGGTTGCATAGTAAAACATCGTTATCTTGTTTAGACTCGCTCAGCAGGTCACTTCTTATTACGCTTGTGTCCATTGTGTATTTATCAACATTCATTTGGGCTATTTTCAGCGCATTTTCATCTATTTCTAAGAGCTCCACGGACCAATTCGGGTGGTTGAGCTTGGCAATAATACCTAGGGCACCACTGCCAGTTCCGACGTCTGCAAGACGGGCGTTTTGGGGCAGATTCGGGAGTGTAGTCAGTAGCTCAATCATAGTCTCAGACTCGGGTCTTGGCTCCAGAACTGCCGGGGTGATCACAAAATTTTTACCGTAGAATTCAGTTGTTCCACGTATGTAGGCTAGGGGGATGTGCTTGGCTCTTCTGCTGAGCAATTTTGTGAGTTTAGCATCTTGGGCTGTAGAAATTTGTATGTCTGGATTGGCAAGTAGGTGACTGCGATCGTGACCAGTAATATCTTCCAGTAGCACTAATGCATCCAAGCGGGCCGTACCAACCCCTGCCTGTTCAAGTTTTCGAGTTGCATCGAGCAGGTACTGATTAACCGTCATGACTGAGTAGATCATGTTCGGCTGACTGGAGCGTTTCGATTAGATCGTCGATGTCGCCATCTAGAGCAGCAGGTATATTAGAGCGACTGTATCCAACTCTGTGATCGGTGATGCGGTCCTGCGGAAAGTTATAGGTGCGAATCTTTTCAGAGCGATCACCAGAACCAATCAGCTTTTTACGGGCATCGGACAACTCCTTTTGCTCTTCTTCGATCTTCTGCTGCAACAAGCGTGAGCGCAAAATACCCATGGCCTTGGCCTTGTTTTTTATCTGAGACTTTTCATCCTGATTAGTCACGACCATACCAGTTGGTATATGCGTGATACGGACTGCCGAGTCGGTGGTATTTACTGATTGGCCACCATGGCCACCGCTGCGAAAGACATCTA
>JAGQNJ010000075.1 GCA_020428115.1 Candidatus Saccharimonadota bacterium | reverse complement strand
AACGACTTCTGACGCTTGTTGTGTCCGACACCACCAACACGAGTCACACTAAGACCCATATTTATAGCTGGCCTGATACCATTACGGAAAATTTCCATATCTAAAATCCATTGTCCGTCGGTAATGGACATAATGTTTGTTGGCAGATACGCCGTTATATCACCACCTGCGGCATTGACAAGCGGTATGCTCGTCAAATGTGCACCATTTTTTTCTAGGCGTCCCGCCCTCTCGAGCAAACTCGAATGAGCATAGAACATGTCACCCGGATAACTATCTCGTCCTGGACTAACTCCTGACAGCAAAGCGACCTCTCTATATGCATGAGCGTGCGAAGTCAAATCATCGTAAATTATGATCGTGTCCTGACCAAGCTCTTGCCATAGGTATTCTGCCATTGCGCAGGCAACGTACGGCGCGATATAACTCGTTATTAGGGATTCAAACATAGTACTAACGACAACTATTGCCTTCTCTAAGGAGCCGGTTTCTTGCAGGCGTGATAGCAGTGTATCGATATCGCTTCTTCTTTTGGCGATCAAACAATACACAACCACTTGATCAGTATTTTTCTGATTGATTGTTAGTTGTGTTACAAGCGTACTTTTTCCTGATTTACTATCACCGAGCAGCGCCATTCTCTGGCCCCTCACTATAGGGAACAAGGCATCGATTGCGGTCACGCCACTTTCTAACTGTGTGTCCAGTAGTTTGCGTTCATGAATAGGTGGAGCTACATTAAAAACGGGCCATACTGCGTCAGCTGCAATCGGCCCCTTGCCGTCTAGTGGCTCGCCCGAAACAGACACGACTCGTCCGATAAAGTCACGTCCGACTTTACTAACGAGTTCTTCGTGCTGCAACACTGCCACCGACCCAAGAGTCAACTCTGCATCTCCCAGATGAAGCACGAGTACATAGTCTGTTAAAACTTGGTGCACAAAGCCTTTGCTGCCATCATCAAACATAACTAGGGCATGAACTCGGCACGGCTGTAAGCCTCTGACTTTTACAAGGAACTTTTCAACAGCAACCACTTCTCCTACGGGCTTACCGGAGTTTATAAGATTATCAAAATGCTGGTTACCAGTCATGACGCTCATTTCTGGGCCTCCTCAGGTGTGCTAGGTTCAGATACGTCTACAGTCTGCTGTTCACGGTGGTTGGCTGCTATGGTTGCTTCGACAGTCTTTTCTTCAGCATCATCAACTACAATGTCATGCAGCTTCTGGATGAAGTGCTCTCTTTTTGCACTAAAATACTCACGCAAGCTAAAATCAAATATTTTGTTAGTTGTACGCATAACGCAGCCGGCACCGATATTAGGTTGCAGTCCCACAGTAACCAAAACTGATCCATCCAAATTAGACCGCATCCAAGAAACTATTTTCTGTACATAAGCACCTGGTGGATCAATGCTAAATCTCATATGTATAACCGGCGCTTTTTCATGAACCCAACTCAACAGCTCTAGAGCTTTTTCTCTATCATTGTCCTCTAGCAGATTCAGCATGTTCTCGGTTGCAAACACGTCCATGTTTGCGCTTAGTCTAGGCAGCTTAATGGTTTGGCCAGCTTGTCGGATTTTTTGCTGCTGAAAAAAATCATCTATGTCTTTAATTTCCCGTGCAAGCCGTGCTACATCCGTAGGACTTACTATACTTTCGGGTAGAATTGCTGGTTTTCCATCACGCGCCATCTCTAATGTCCCGTTTTATCGCTTCTTTGTTTTGCTCCATCTGTGCCAGTATAAAATCAAGCTGTTCGCTAAGGTCAATCTGTTCGCCGACCGCTTCTAGCACGTAATGATTAACGATATCGGCCATGTGTTTTTCAAACCTATACATAGCTCTGGCCTTTTCCTTTTCCAACTGCTCATTAAGCTGCTTGGTCAGTAGGTCTCTTTGCTGCTCTATCGTCTTCTGTGTTTCGTTTATCGAGTTGATAGCGATCTGTTTCGCATCGTTAATGGAAGCCTCGTACTTTGAGAACTCTTGCTGCAATACACTCGTGATCTCAGTTTTCATGAATTCGTTGAGCTGACTGGTAGTC
>JAGQNJ010000074.1 GCA_020428115.1 Candidatus Saccharimonadota bacterium | reverse complement strand
TCTGTTGCATTAATTCGCGCAACTCCTCATCAAACAAGTCTGCGTCAATGTCAGCGAGCCAGTCGTCGGTGCATAGCCTGACAGCACCTGTACTTTGTTCAAGCTGCTTTGCAATGCGAGTCTTGCCTGATCCAGGAAGCCCACAAAATAGAGTTAATGTTGGATTAATATTTCTCATTTTAATCTCCATTATCTTAATTCAATCTCTTTAGTTATGCCGACACTTTGTGCGAAATATTCGTCGTGAGAGGCAAGTAGTACCGCTCCTTGGTAGTTCTGCAAAGCTCTCTCAATGCTTTCCCGTGTTGGTATATCCAAGTGGTTTGTTGGTTCATCAAGTATCAGCAAATCATGTCTGGCAAGTAACAGTTTTGCAAAACTTAGTTTTGTTTGCTGCCCTCTGGATAGTTCACTTGGCTTTTTCTTGAGTTCGTCAGATTTTAAGCCGAGTGATCTCGCCTCACGATAGATGTCGGTTGTATGCGCCTCAGTTCGCTCAAGATTCTCTAGAGCTGTCAGATGGGTATCTAGCCCGTCTGTATCCTGCGAAAGGTAGCCAACCGATATATTTAGACCAATTATTACATCCCCGCGATCAGCTTGCAGTTTCCCAGCAGCTAGCCGTAGAAGCGTTGATTTACCAGACCCATTGACGCCACGTACTCTTACACGATCATGGCCCTGCACCTCAAGATTTGGTAGTTTTTTCCTCTCAAGAAAGTCCATTACAACATCTTCAAACTTTATGAGCAGTTTGCTGTCATGACTCTTACCAGCCAGCGTTACTCTATAGGATTTTGCTACATCGGGCTTTTCAAGATCATCGAGCTGGTCAAGTCTGGTTTGCAAAGCTCTGACTTGCTGGCCAAGACCTCTGGTGACTCTGTTTTTGAAGTAATCTCGCTGCGCCTTGTCATTGTCTGATCGTTTAATGTGTTTGTGGGTATGGTCAGAATCACTGCGCTTTCGCACAATGACCTTCTGTAGCCTTTTGCGTTCTTCCAAGCCGGCTTCGTAGGTTGTCATTGCTTGTACGGCTTCTAGATCTTTCTGATCCCTATACGCGTCATAGTCACCAGGATAGATACTCAGCTTTCCTTTATTGAGCTCAAGTATTTTTGTAGCTGTATCATTAATGAATGTCCGATCGTGGCTTACTATTACAACGGCACCTCTAAAACCTTTTACAAACGACTTTAACCACTTAAGAGCTTCTGCATCCAGATTATTCGTTGGCTCGTCCAGCAACAATACATCTGGTTGATCGTTTACTGCTAAAACCATAGCGATAGAGAGCCGTGTTTTTTGACCGCCACTGAGTTTAGCGGTCAAAAAACTCATAGGCTTTTCGAGTCCAACGTCTTCTAGAGCGATATCAATACGCCATTGCTCTATGGTAGTATCAAAGCAATCTGCGATAGTTTTTCCAAAGTTAGGATGTTGCGGAACATATCCCACGGCACCGATTTTCTGAACGTTACCATCATCAGGTTCAACTTCTCCAAGCAGAATCTTTAGCAATGTTGTCTTGCCAGCTCCATTTTCGCCAATAAGAGCAACGACCTCACTGTGAAGCGTGAGGTTTATATCTGAAAGCACTTGCTTTTCTGCAAATGATTTATATATGTGGGTGAGTTTATACATATTTCCTCCAAACAAAAAACCGAGCGTTTGTTGCAAGTCAGCAGGCTCACACGGTGCTCGGTTTTACAAAAGATTGGAATTAACTGATAGATTCAAGATCAATAGCAAAGCTACACTGGCCGTGTGGGTTCAGCTGTTGATCTGATCTGTCATTGGTATAGTAACTCCTTATTTAAAACTATAATACCATAAACGTAATGACTAATCAATAACATTTTGATGTTAGTGTCAAGTGAAGTAATTCGAACACGACATGAGTAGGCCTTGTGGTGTCCAATTTGTCTCATTTAACTCCTTAGAACTCGTTCTAGACCACAACGCTCAGCCATACAAAATCACCGTCCGTTTGGGCGGTGTTTTTGTATGTTTGAGCATAGGATTCGAACGGGAGTGCCAGAGCGCACTCCCCGGTCCCGAAGCCGCTAGACCATGAAATGGTCGTGCGGTTTTGCATAGCAAA
>JAGQNJ010000073.1 GCA_020428115.1 Candidatus Saccharimonadota bacterium | reverse complement strand
AGCCACTAGCTCATCAAAGAGTTCAATCTCTTCGCTAGTGGGTCGCTGTAATTGGTTTACGGATTGCTCAAGTCGTTGTCTCGTTAATTCAGCGTCTTTATCATTTTCTTTTTTATTGCGAGCATCTACTCTTTGCCATAACTCCTCAAAAGGGATATCAAGAAAACGAAGCACAATCTTTAAGCCCAAAGAGTGAGCTTCATGTCGTAATTTATCTCGTTCATCACGTCCCCAGAAACCATTCTCCAAAACCACATTTTTACCGTTTTTGGCTAATTCTAGTGCTTTTTGCCACTGTTCAGCTTCAATGTTAGCTCTGGCTTGCTCATCAAAGAAGCTAATACCACGTTCGTACATAGCCTGGTCAGGACTCATAACAACAGCGGGTATTTCATTAGCCAGCTTACTAGCCAACGTAGATTTACCAGCTCCAGGTAAACCACATAGTAAAATTAGAGTTCCGTATTTCATTCTTCTTCCTTATCTAAGTTAATTGTACTTTGTATGCCGATTTGACGACAGAAGTATTTATCGTGTGAAGCGACAAGCATTGAGCCTTTGTAGTTTTGCAAAGCCATTTCAATCTTTTCGCGAGTCGGAATATCTAAATGGTTTGTCGGCTCGTCAAGTATCAAAAGCTGATTTTGTGCCAGCAATAGTTTGGCAAAGCTCAACTTTGCCTGCTGGCCACGAGATAGCTCGCCTGGCTTCTTTTTGAGTTCATTCTCATCTAAGCCTAAGCTTCGTGCTTCGCGATAAATTGTTGTTGAGTGGGCGTCAGTTATTGCAAGGTTCTCAAAATTAGTTAAGCCATCATCCAATCCGCTAACATCTTGCGAGAAGTAGCCATATTTTATATTTTGGCCAAAGATAACCTCACCGTTGGTGGGGTTGATCAGATTAGCCAACATTTTAAGCAAAGTAGTTTTTCCGCTGCCGTTCACACCCTGAACCAACACCCGCTCCGTACCTCTTATTTCAAAATCAGCGTAAACGAGGATTTTGCCCTCATATTTTTTGGCGACTCTCTCAGCTCGTACAATGAGTTTGGTTGACGGCACATCACCACTAAGTGTGACGGCGTAGTCTTTACTGAACTCTGGGTTTTTTACCTCGTCTAGTTGCTCAAGTCGGCCTTGTAGCATTTTGGCATTTTGACCAAACTTAACAGTCAGGCGATTTTTGAAGTAATCCCTTTGAGCCTTGTCCTTATCGGGACGTTTCATGTTCTTATGAATACGCTGGGTTTTATCGCTTTGTGCTTTGATAGCTTTTTCTAAACGTTTTCGTTCCTCAACGTTGCTTTCATACTTTGCAAGTTCGGTTTGATACTCAACCTCTTTTTGTTGCTTATAGAAATCGTAGTTGCCGCCATACTGCCTTAGTCTGCCTTTGTCTAGCTCAACAATACTTGTTGCAACTTTATTGATGAAGTTTCGGTCATGACTGACAAGTACAATGCCACCAGCGAAACCTCTCATAAATTGTTCTAGCCAGGCTAAACCATTAGCATCTAAATTGTTCGTAGGCTCGTCTAGTAAAAGTACAGTCGGCTCTGGTTCGGTTGCTAATACTTTTGCTAGTGCTAGGCGTGTTTTTTGACCGCCACTTAGATTAGAAACATTTCTTGTTTTCGGTATATTTTGAAGTCCGGTCAAACTCAAAGCATAGTCGGCCTTCCATTCCTCTACTGACTCACCAAAGCCGTCTTGAATAGTACCGACTGCTTCGGCTTCTTGTGGGACATAACCAACGATTTCATGGTGTAGAGCGACAGTGCCACTGTCTGGCTTTAGGTTGCCGAGAATTACATTCAACAGTGTCGTTTTACCAGCCCCATTTTCACCAATGAGAGCAATAACCTCGCCAGCACAAACTGACAGACTAACATTATCAAGTACAGGCTTATCTCTGTATGATTTGTGTATGTGTTGTAGGGCAAACATATGAACTCCTAACTAAAAACCGAGCATTGAATGGCGATTATCGCCACACAACTGCTCGGTTTTTGTAAGAGTTAAATGATATGAAACAATCAATAGCAAAGCTACACAAAGTTGTGCGGACGACTTTAGCGATTGATTATTACTATCATTGCTATATGTAACTTCCGTTTATTTATTGTGAGTATATTACCATAAGTTCTATA
>JAGQNJ010000072.1 GCA_020428115.1 Candidatus Saccharimonadota bacterium | reverse complement strand
AACTTGTTTTGAAAGATGTAGTTTCGGGCCTGCGGAACGTAGGTCGAATCCCTCAGCGCCCACCAATAAGAGTGCCTCATGAAAGTGGGACTATTTTATTGGTGGATATCACTTGTTCCAAAAGGTACCTACAGTTGATGGCAGTGATAGATGTTGTATAGTTATGGTATGGATTCAGAAACAAATCTATGGGACGCTGTCCTTGGACCCTTTTATACCGACACCTACCTTGATCGATACGGAGTAGACATGCAGGACTTGATTGATTTACATACCGCTGATGGTGGCGTAGTTTACCCTCATGCACAGTTTGATGTGCTCAATGATGGGGATCTTCGTAGGCGCGAACCAGTGCTTCAACTTTGGAATCAGCTTATTCGTCCTGCTATTAACGAAGGATTCGTTGATGAGTGGACAGCAACTGGTCTGCTCCTGCAGGAAACTCCCGATCATCCAAGCCGCGCTGATGAAATCACTGCAGACCCTTCACGCATATTTGATGTTACGACAAGCATCCAGCATGCAATCAGTCGATTGCGACAATAGTCTAGCGAGTATTATCTTCCCGTGTGCGCGCGTTGTTTGTGCCAGAGTACAAATGACATAAACAAGATCAGTCCGTACATATATATCATCTCTGCTGCCGTGATTGTAACTTCTATGCTAGCCTTTGGAACCCTGCTCAAAAGAGCAGCAACATCCAAAATATAATCAAGCAAGAGTCGTGCAGGCAGCCCAACAATGCTCCCAATAACGGGCCCGATCATTCCACCAATGCCTGCAACCAGACTCGCCAGCATGGCAAATGGTACGAGTGGCACGACCAACAAATTAGCCACGACACTCACCACCGACAAGCGCCCGAACACAAATAGCAGTATCGGTAGAGTACATATTTGTGCTGATATGGTTTCGCTGAGTACAGATGGAATAATACGTTCCTGTGCCTTGCTGCTCACATAGCGACGTTTAATGAGCGGGCCTACAACGAGTACGCCAAAGAAAGCTGTAAATGATAAATACCAGCCAATGTTTGACCAAACCATCAGCGGGCTGGCCATTGCCGTTAGCGCGGCAGCAATGAGCAGCAGTAGTAACGGACGATATTGGCGGCCAAAATACCACGCAATCAAACTCATAACACTCACAATAGCTGCCCGCACAATAGACGGACTACTGCCCGTCATGAGCAAAAAGACCCCGATAAGTCCGAGTGAAAATACCAAAGATTGATACCGAGAGCGTTTAGCAAACAGGCGCTGACTCATGCCAACAATCACAGTTAGGTTATATCCCGAAACCGCCACGATGTGTATGAGTCCTGTGGTGGTTAATTGCTCTGTAATTTGTTTGTCGAGTGTTGCTCGTTGCCCAATTAGTAGACCCATACCAAACGAGGCTAGCGGTTCTGGCAGGCTGTTTTGGATGCCGGTGGCAAATTCTCTACGCAGCGTATCTATGGCAGATATGTTATGTTGCAAGGTTTCAATGATTGCAAAGTTGATACCTGCTTGGTTTGCACCACGTCGAGGATATAGTTTGCCCTCCACGCGCAGCCTATCTCCGCGGTAGACCATCGGCACGCCACGACCCTCTACGCTAACCTGCCCCACCAACCTTTGCGCTGCTGGTTCCGATACAACAATGCTACTTGCGCTAAAGCTTAGTTGACCACGTTCACTATACACAGCGTCTTCTAGTGCCGTTACTTCCATTACCGTGTTCTTACCGTACAGTGCATCGTACGCCGCGACTTTACCCATATACTGACTGCCTCGCCACCATCCCACGCAAAGTGCCAGTAGCATAATGCCCACCCACAACACTATCTTAGTTTTACGGCGCAGTGCATATCCGCTAATAACCAGAGCCGCGCCAACAATTATCCACCAACTGCCACCAAGCTCAACTCTGCGTGCAAGACCTAGTCCTACGAGTATAAGTGCCAGCGCAACTGTAAGTAGCGTCGTCCTACGAATTATGCGTTTTTGTTTCACGTCTAACCCATTCTAATATAAACGCAAGCATTAGCCGTATAGTAAGTGCCCTCGGACACCTGGGTTCGTGTTCAAAAGCAACATCCACGCAAAAGCCCCGCACAAGGCGGGGCATTCACGTGGAGGGCCCACTGGGACTGCCTG
The DNA here is from genome assembly GCA_020428115.1 of Candidatus Saccharimonadota bacterium. Lineage (GTDB taxonomy): Bacteria > Patescibacteriota > Saccharimonadia > Saccharimonadales > JAGQNJ01 > JAGQNJ01. The sequence continues at coordinate 80 of JAGQNJ010000072.1, read as the reverse complement.
TGGCACAGCTACGACTCGTCCTCGAAATACATTTCTGTGGGCGAGTCTTGCGAGCGCACCCAGGACTTACATATTTCTTG
>JAGQNJ010000071.1 GCA_020428115.1 Candidatus Saccharimonadota bacterium | reverse complement strand
GTGCTGGCAGCTGTGATCTTGTTAGAGCAAGTCGCACAGGTCTGGAAGCAGAAAAGCTTGAGGAGCTTGGATTTGACCCTGAGAGTACACTTCTGGATAAGGGTGATAGAAAGTGCAAAAAATGTAGCGAAAGAACAGTTGCATACGAACTCAGTAAGAAAGAAAAGGGTTGTATGTCGTGTGGAGCTAAGACAAAATACTAAGTATGGCTGTAGACCAGGACAAAGTATACGAAGATTTGGTTAAAGAAAAATCACCAGAGTTTTTCTGTGATAATTGCGGCCACTATCCGATCCAACCAGTGCACGGGCACTTTGTTTGCCCTGCTTGCAAGATGCCAACAAAATGCTGTGAAGGGATGGCTCTGGATGAGTAAGAAGATTGGTGTATTTTCTGGTGTCTTTGACCCGATACATATTGGACATGTTGAGGCTTGCCTGGTAGCACTAGCAGCATGTGAGCTACAGCAAGTAATTGTGCTTATCGAGCAGAAGCCACGGCGCAAAGACACAATAGCTGACTATACTGACCGAAAAAAGATGGTAGAGCTTGCACTTGGTGATTTTACAAGCATTAATTTGTTCGACACGAAACAAGCCAATATAACCTATGCACAAACCGTGCCCAAGATCAAAAAACAGTTTCCGCACGCTGAGCTTTGCTATATTGTTGGCTCTGATACGCTTATGCACCTGGGTGAATGGGAAGACATTGGCTCGTTACTGCAAACCATGGAGTTATGCGTAGTGCTACGCGACAACAAAGACAAATCAAGCGTGGAGCGTGAACTTGCTTCGCTCAAAAAGCAGTACCCCAAGCTTGTCTATAAAGTCCTACCTGCAGTTTGGTCACCGATTACTTCATCGTCTATTCGTGAGCAGCTAGCAAGCACTGGGCATAGTGATCTGGTGCACAGAAACGTTCTGAGCTACATCCAAGAGCATAAGCTCTACAAAACTACTTAGACTCGCTAGACTCTAACTCTTCGAATTGTTTCTGCAGATACGTTATGTGTTTCTGGCGATAGTGGTTGAATTCGGTCTTTTTGAATCCATTCTTGCGAATAAAGGCGCCAACCTTTTCGTTGCCGATAAAGTGCGGCATGATTACAAAGCTTGCCCCGAGGCCATAGAGTTCAATGGCATCTTGTACACTGTCAGCGTGACAAACGACGACAGCACTTGGGTTTCGCTTTTCAAGCTGTTGCAGCAAGAAGAGGTTAGATTGGTGATCGGTCATGACAGAAACCACCAGTTTAACGCGGTCAAAGTTGATCTCGTTTAGCATTTCAAGATCAGTCGCATCGCCGTATATGTATGGAATACCACGCCTTTCAAGGTCATCAACGACCTCTGGGTCGTAGTCAATAACTATGTAGCGCTTACCCAGGTGTTCAAAAACTTTTGTAAATTCGGTACCGCCGCGTTTGTATCCAAACAGTAGCGCTTCATATCGATCGTAATGCTCACCAGTTTCTTTAACCTTTTTACGCTCAAATAATCGTAATGAGTTACTGAGTACTCGAAATAGTGCATCAGAGTATATGATCATGTATGAAGAAATTGCGATTGTTATTATGCCGATCATTGTTACAAGTGACACTGCCTGGTCATCAATCTGACCATTCCTAAACCCAAGTAGCATGAATATCAGCGAGAACTCGCTAATTTGTGCCACGGCTAACCCCGCCTTAAAGCTGGTACGTTTGGTATATCCCATGATGCCCATAATGACCATGACAATGATCGGGTTGCCAATAAGCACGAACGCAGACAAGCCGATTGCTTGCCAGATAACACTACCAATATCCTGGATATTGAGCTTCGAGCCCAGCGCTATGAAGAACACAATAACGAAGAAATCTCGCAAGGGCCGTAGGCGCGAGCCGACTTCTTGTGCGTAGGGCATAGTTGCGAGTGCGACACCCGCAAAGAGGGCGCCCACTTCCAGTGAAAAGCCGAGAACGTAGAAAATAGTCGCTACGCCAAATCCCCAGGCAACCGCAAACAAAAAGAGCATTTCCTGAGAGCGTGATAAGAAGTTTGTCATAGGCTTTACGACGAACCGTGCCACGATGAATACCCCAAGAACGAGCGCGGAGCCTTTGGCAGCAAGAATACCCAGCTCGCTAAAGCTAAAGCCGCTACTTTGACTGGCTGCCGAAGCAACAAGTAATGCAAAGGTTGCAATGATATCCTGTACCAACAAAAAGCCAATCGATATTTTGCCGTACAGCTTGTTTTGTTCTCGTT
>JAGQNJ010000070.1 GCA_020428115.1 Candidatus Saccharimonadota bacterium | reverse complement strand
CGATCGTAAGAAGTTAACCGATATATTTATCAAAAAACACCGCAATGGTCCTACAGGTGGAGTTGAACTCTACTTTGACAATGAAAAACAACGTTTTCGTTCGGTAGACACTAAACATCAAGACCCCTTCAAAAACCAATAGTGTAGAAACAAGGTATACTAAGGCACAAGCATGAAACAAATTATTAGGTATGCAAAAAGTCACAGATTGCGCGTTCTTATTGGTGTAGCTGGTGTTCTGTCTTTGATTGCATTGATGTTTTATCGTTTGGGCACCCTCACAGCGGGGGTAAGCCAACAGGAGCTTAACACTCTTAATACGCCCGTCGGGCTGCATGCAGTCTATAATCACCCCTTCTATTTGCCGCTCGAGACCGTAAGATCATTGTTTTTTCATATTTTCACAGACTTTGGCGCATTCATTGGACGCGTGCCAAACGCCTTATATGGAATGACAGCAGTAGTAGCCTTTGCGTACGTGATATGGCGTTGGCATGGGCGCCGTACTGCTTTATTTGGCACTGCTTTGTTTGCTACGAGCGCTTGGGTGCTCCACGTCAGCCGCATTGCAAGTTATGATGTCCTATACCTCTGTGCTATACCCATGTTATTGGCGACGGGGATTTTGCTACAAAGGCACGCAAAAAGTGCACTTATGTTCTACGGTGTGATACTTGCATGGCTAAGCCTGTTATACGTGCCTGGACTAGTCTGGCTTGTACTATTAACTATATATTGGCAACGTGATGTGTTGTTAGACGCGTGGAGAAACCAGCGTGCTAGTTGGCAGAGAATACTCAGTGTGTTTCTAGTATTGATATCTCTGCCACTACTATGCATTAACCTTATGCGAGCTAATCAATTCTTGCTTTGGCTGGGTATCCCAGATAAGTGGGAGGCACCACTGATAGTCTTAAAGCAATTTGGCGCAGTGGGTGTACATTTGTTTATCAGGGGGCCTGAGTATCCTGAACTTTGGTTAGCGCGTGTACCGATCCTCGATATTTTTACTCTCGTAATGTGCATAACCGGCATCTACTTTTATGCAAGGCATCTTAAGTCGTACCGCACAAAGATGTTGTTGAGTTACGCCCTTGTTGGCTGGTTACTCGTAGGTTTAGGTGGTGCGGTTGGCTTAAGCCTGCTTGTTCCGTTATTGTACGTGCTGGTCGCCACTGGAATCGCCTACTTGCTTCGAGAGTGGCTACAGGTCTTCCCCCTCAACCCAATTGCGAGAGGGCTGGGCATAGCTCTTATGTCTGCAGCCGTACTACTAAGTTGTGTCTATAATATTCGGGCGTATTTTGTTGCCTGGCCACACAATGAAACCACAAAGAAGATATTCCGTTACAATCGTTAACAGTGGTATACTGGTAGCAACTAACAGGGAGAATGTATGAGTCGTTTTGACCAAGCAAAAATGTTAATGCGTGTAAAAAAGATCCAGAAGGAACTTGCTAACCATATTATAACTGTCGAAAAAGGTGAGGGCGCTGTGCGCGTTGAAATCAATGGTGAACAAAAGATAAAAAAAATTCACATTGACCCGGAGTATATTGACCTTGAGGACATAGGCGAGTTGGAGCGCTGGGTAGAAGACGCCGTTAAAGAGGCCATTCAAGAAAGCCAAAAGGTTGCGGCAGAAAAAATGCAGCCAATGATGGGCGCACTTGGCAATTTAGGATTGTAAGTCTGTATGCAGCTGCTGCCACCGGCACTGTCTGACTTAATTGAGGCTTTTGGCTTATTGCCAGGCGTTGGCCCACGTACCGCCGAACGCTATGCCTATTACCTTGCAAAGCAACAGTCTGACTCTCCCCAAAAACTTGCTGAGGCTTTGCAGAAGGTACAGAGTGGCATAGGCTACTGCGAAAAGACCTTCGCTCTTGTACCTGCTGGCCAAAAACTTTCCGAACTATACACAGATCCACGACGCGACAAAACAGTGGTTGCAGTAGTAGCAGAACCATTTGACTTGATTGCGCTGGAAAAGACTGGGCAATTCAACGGTACCTATCACGTCTTAGGCGGACTAGTGTCCCCGATCGATGGGGTGGGGCCAGAGCAGCTTCACATCAAAGAGTTGATTCAACGGATTGATGACGATAAAGTCTCAGAGGTTATTCTGGCTACAAATGCCAGCGTTGAGGGCGAATCAACAGCCTTGTACATCCAAAAAGAGCTTGGTGATCGCAAGGTAACGCTCACGCGTCTTGCACAAGGGCTGTCGGTAGGCGTTGACCTAGAGTACGCTGATCAAATATCCCTCGGCCGCGCGCTGGAAGGTCGTCAAACTTTGTGAAGAACTATAAATTTTGTCCATACTGCGGAGCACAAAATAGCCTGAAAGCCCGTACTGAAAGCGAATACCAGTGCAGCGCCTGCGAGCAATTACTATGGGAT
>JAGQNJ010000006.1 GCA_020428115.1 Candidatus Saccharimonadota bacterium | reverse complement strand
TATGTCAACGACAGCAAACAAAATCAACTAAAATGCTTATATTCGATCAAGCAACTATTTGGACCAAGTAGAACTGCTTCATCACTAAGTTAGACAAAATATTGACGTGTTATTGATTACAGTAATGATGCATACGTCCCCTTCGGAACTATCTTTTTATAACAATTTTCTGACTATTATCCCTAGTCAGTTAATTACATATTCTCGTTATGCTTGCCTTTTATATCCTGGAGTTGTTTACTGGTGCTATGGATACACCCTTAGTAGACTTCGGTGGCCCAGAAACCGAGCAGCCATTCCAACTCACAGAACCAATCAACGTACACAACGATGCGAGTGCCACTGATTGTCTTGATGGTACACACCCCACAGAACCAAGTGTAATGAACGGCTGTTTACGCAAAGTCATTGCACCACTTGGGATAGTTGGTGTAGTAACTGGTATTGGCACGACTCTTGCGTTTGAGCAAAAATTTGGCATGTCACCCTATGTAGGCATTGCAGCAGTCGGATGCTACGCAGTTTTGCTGACTGCTGCTGTCGCTTCTACAAAAAATAGTTAGCCAAGATCGTAGTAATTGCGATTCGTGCCGTTGTTGGCCTTTATTGATCAGAATGTTGATGTGTATTTAACGTGGCGAGATCGGTAGGCCGTGTAGTACCATGGCTGTGTGTTTTGGAAACAAAAAAGTCATGAGGAAATTGCCGCAGTTGCAGCGCTAAGTATTGCGCTTGTGGCACTCGTTGGAGTGGCTTCGGGCATGCTCCCGACGGCGTTCAAAACAGAAGTACATGCCCAGGTAATTACAACCAACTACGACTCACAAAACAGCAGCTACAATACGGAGCTCACGCCCGCACTGGAGACCGCTATACAAGCGAGTGCTATACGAACAGCCGTTAGTGTCATCGACAACCACACAGGCCAAGCCTACAATGCCGGCGCATACAACCAGCAATTTAAGGCTGCTAGCACCATCAAAACACTGACAGCCATTGCCTACCTGCAACTTGTCGACCAAGGCAAAGCAACCCTGGATCAAACCATTGGTGGAGTTCCTGCGCGTGAGCTACTGCGCGCCATGATGCAAGACAGCGACAATACCTCGTGGCACACACTCAATGATTACATTGGCGCATCACAGCTACAGCAATATGCGACTGGCCTAGGGGTCAGCAGCTATGTGGGTGAAGACATGAACCTGCTCACCTCTGAGGATTGCGCCCGCCTGCTTGAACTGCTAGCCAATAATAAATTGCTCAGTATGCAAAGTCGCGAACTGCTATACAGCTATATGGGTACCAGTAACAACCGGGAGCTTATTACGAGTAGTATGCCTGCAGGTGTGACGACCTATAATAAATACGGCATGTTGTTTGGTAATCTGCATGATTCTGCTATCGTAACGACTGACGACACTTCCCTGTCTATTGTAATATACACAGACAACGGCAACGTCGAGCTTGAAGATTATGCGCAGAGATCAGACTATATTCGAAGCCTTGCAAGCATCGTTGCCAGCAAGCTTGCGACGAACTAAGCCACTGCAGTCTAAGCAGCGTGCTGCTGTTTCATGTCGTGATATGCTTGCCCCACAAGTTTTTCGAGCACGGCCATATCAACATCTGCAAGTTTGTTTATATACAGACAGCTGACACTCGTTTTGTGCTTGCCTAGTTTGCTCAGTAAATCCTTATAGGCATCGAACCCAGGCATAATGTAGATGGTCAGGTTTTGCTTGCGCGGCGAAAAACCAGTCAGAGGCCAATCGCCCTCCTGGCTACTGCGTTCTGATTTGTAGTGATAGGAGCCAAACCCAATGATACTTGTTCCCCACATTTTGGGTTCCTCCCCTGTAACCTTGCGGAATAACGCAAGCAGTTTCTGGCTGTCTTCTCGCTTGGCATCACTGTTAATGGCAGCAACAAAATCATCTGCACTCGCATTTGTGAGTTTTGTTTTGAGTTCTGCCATGCGAGCTCCCTGCTTGTGTGGGCCTACTTCTTGCCGCGTAGTTTAGGGACGACGTAAAAACCGGTTGCTATTACCACTGCACCGAGGCCAACCCATACAAGTATTTGAGTTTGGGCAGTAAAGGTTGCGATAAATGCGTCGTAGAGATTACTTGTGACCGTGCGAGCACTCGCTTGCTCGATATTGGCAAGTAGTGGTGGCTTGAATAGAGGGCCAACAAGTAGTGCGAGCATACTAGCCACTGTCAGGGCGAGGCCCTGCACGAGTAGAATATGACGATATTTGCCTTTGCCGTTTTTGAAATATGGATAGCCGAGTGCAACCACCGCACCAACTAATGCGATTGGGCCAAGCCACAGGAACACCACGCCGTACTTATAAAAGTCTGGGATATTTTCTTTATCGACGATGGTAATCTGGTCTGGTACTTGGCTGATCTTGTCGCCAGTTGCATTGCTATCAACAACAGTAATGAGCTTGGTAACCGTCGCCTTGATACCCTCGAGGTTAACAACCACCGATTCTTGGTTTTTAGACGTTACGACAATTTGCAACTTGCTCACGACCGTATTGAGAGCGTTCGAGAACTGTGTTGTGCCAAGTAGCCCGCTAATAACTCGAGTTGCAGGATCATCAACAATGTTTTTGATAAGTGGCCGGTCTTGGAGCACCTTATCGACGATACCACTGGCAATAGCGTTACGACTACTCTCTGAGGTAAGTGAGGTTGTAGCGACCTGGGTAAAGTTATCTGTATCAAAAATATAACGATTAACCCACAACGCTGAGTTTGCAATTACAAGCAGCAGGGCTGCAACAATCGCAAGAATCGTCGTTTGTAAGCTTCGATTAACGGTTTGTTTGGTTGGCATAGTAGTGATTCCTTTTTTACCAGTATACCCCATGTGTCTATATTGCAAATATATTTACTCGCTAGGCGCAATCGCTTCTTATCTAGTTACCCGCTCAAAAAAGGTTTATAATGCAGCGTAATGGAAGCTACTCAGAAAATCAGTATTACAAAATGGCATGTCGCGTTGTTGGTGGCATTATTGTTTGGCGTGTACTTTCTGCGTGACTTTTTGGGTGTTATTGCGCTTGCAGCACTGATGGCGTATGTGTTTAACCCTATCTACAAACGACTTCTAAAACTCTTTCGCAACCGCAAAGGCGCCTCCGCGACAACAACTATTATCCTGTCCTTTTTTATCCTCGGTATACCTGTGGCGCTCATTATTGGTATCACTATTGCGCAAGCGACAACGCTTATCAATAACATGCAACAAGATTTTGTAAACAACCCCGACACGAGTCTGACAAATATCGTCAATGACCTTGTTAATCAAGTGAACAGTGTCACGGCACCGTTTACCCATAATCCCGCAACGCTCCAAACCCAAGATGTTTTAGGTTACCTCCGAAGCATCCTACCTGATATTGCTTCAACCTTGGTACAGCTAATTACGGTAACCATAGGGAGCATGCCAAGGTTTATTATGTATGCAGTTGCCTACATATTTGTACTTGTCGCATTCTTTGTGTACCAAGAGGGTATTATTAACGGCATCAAAACGATCAGCCCCTTTAGCAAATCAATCAACGACAAGTATTTCCGCAAAGTTGGCGCAATGACCAGTGCTATGGTTAAAGGGCAGTTTATTATTGCCTTTGCGCAAGGGACAGTTTCTGCGGCTGCACTGGCTGTTGTGGGGCTCAAACCTTACTTCTTTTTCTTCTGGGTATTGTTTACGTTCCTTTCGTTCATACCGCTCGGCGCCGGTATCATTACGATTCCGCTCGGTATCATCATGCTGCTTACGGGTAACATATGGCAGGGGCTGCTTATCCTCGGTAACCACTTTATTATCGTGACAAACATCGACAATGTGCGTCCAAAGCTTGTACCTAAGGATGCCTATATGCCCGCGGCGCTCACACTGCTTGCCGCATTTGCTGGAGTGGCGCACTTTGGATTTTTAGGTGTAGTATACGGCCCAATCATTATGATCCTTATTGTGACTACCATAGAGACTTATGTCGAAATCAGTAAAGCGGGTAACCTAGAGAAGAGCTAGCATGTCAGAAGTGATCAGCCATGCAGGGGTGGTCATTACAAACCGTGAACATGGTATGCTATTACTTCATCGCGCTGACAGTAAGATGGAGCTGTGGGAAATGCCTGGTGGCAGACATGATGATGGCGAAACATTCGAAGAAACTGCACTACGAACTGCCATAGAGCAGCTTGGCACAGAAATTGAGATTATCGGACAACTTGGCTGCGCAGAGTATAGGGCTCATCACAAACGACATCGCTTTCATTGGCATGCAGCTCAGATTATTGGCGCCCAAGCACCAGAACCAAAGCTGCCGCATCACGACGAACTTGCCTATTTTGATGTCTGTAAACTAGGTACACTCGTGCTTTCGGATAATATGCAGCAATTGTACGCAGCGATACAACACGAAAACATCATTCTGTAACCTGTCCGCTCAACGGCCTAACTCTGTTACAATAGAGTGTAGGTCATGGCCGAAACAAAAACACACAAACAAGCCTGGTATAACCTGTCGACAGAACAAGTCATTGCTGATCTAGGCAGCGCTAGAGCGGGTATCTCAGAGCATGAAGCAAAAGAACGGCTCAAACACTTTGGCCCCAATGCCATCGCGCCCAAGCGACGCTCGTTCTTCCGTCTCGTCATAGAACCATTTACTAACGTATTTATGGTTATCCTCCTCTTTGCGATTGCGATTAGCCTGTTTTCGCATGAGCGATTAGACGCGTCAATTATTGGCCTAGTGGTAGCAATGAATGCCATCCTCTACTATTTGCAGCAATTCTCAGTCAATCGAGTTTTGCGAAGCTTGGAGGCGCACGAGGACAATATGGTGAGTGTCATCAGAGATGGCAAAACTGGGGAACTACCAGCACATTTGCTCGTACCAGGAGACGTATTACACGTGTTTGAGGGCATGAAGATCCCCGCCGATGGACGACTTATCGAAACCGAGGGGCTTTCGGTTGACGAATCAATACTGACTGGCGAATCACTGCCCCAGCACAAGATCACTGATAGCTTACATGGTGATAAGGAGGTGTTTGATCAGACAAACATGGTGTTCAAAGGAACTATTGTTCATGGGGGCATGGGCCTCATGGTAGTGTGTACCACAGGGAACGCCACCCAGCTGGGCATTATCGGCAAGCTGGCAGGCTCTAGTGATGAGCATCGTACGCCAATCGAGAAAAAGATTGATGACATAGCACGCAAAATCATAATTGGTGTGGGCATCATTGGTGTAGCAGTCTTTGTGCTCGCAATGCTTCGTGGCATCGAACTGGCAGAATCATTGCGCTTCACCCTCTCATTAGTAGTTTCTGTCGTGCCCGAGGGTCTGCCCGTAACGCTAACAATAGTCCTGTTACTGAGTGCCAAGAAAATGGCCACGCACAAAGCGCTGGTCAAAAAACTCTCGAGTATCGAAACCATGGGAGCAATCACCTTAATCGCAACGGACAAAACCGGCACGCTGACCCAAAACAAGCTTGCTGTGGCTGCAGTCTCGAGTGACACACAACAGCTTGCACAAACTGCCGAGCTAAGCATAAACAAACAGCGCGGAGCATACTTTGATCCACTTGATGAAATATTGGCGGCGAACTTTCATGGTAAACACAAAGGCCATCAACTACATCACACCTTTGCGTTTGACCAAGGTTTGCGTCTCAGTGGCGCGAGCTACAAACTTAGCAACGGTCAACACCTTGCCTATCTCAAAGGCGCGCCCGAGGCTATTCTTGATATAGTACCGACAAGCCAAGGCAAAGCAGCAGAGAAACTGCTCAGGGCCTACACCCAGAAAGGCTACCGTACCATTGCATTTGCGCACACTGCAATACCCGCTACAACACGAACACTCGCGGAGGTAGCCAAGCACAAATTTACTCTCGATGGACTCATCGCTCTTGCAGACCCGATGCGTAAAAATATTCCAGCTGCTATTCGACAAGCACGCGCAGCCGGCATTCAAGTCGTCATGCTCACCGGCGACAATAAGGAAACTGCTGCAGAGATCGCTCGCCAAGCAGGGCTCATACAATCAAGCAGCCAGGTTGCCGACAGTAAACTGCTGGACAAGCCCGCCAGTCCAAAAATCATACGCACACTCTTAGAACGCATCCGTGTTTTCGGGAGGGTCCTGCCACGACACAAGTTTAATTTCCTCAAATCAGTTAAGCAACAGGAGGTCACTGCTATGACTGGTGACGGAGTCAATGATATACCCGCCCTTGTTGAAGCTGATGCTGGACTGGCAATGGGTAGTGGCACCGATGCAGCCAAAGAAGCGAGTGACATCGTGTTGCTCGATGATAATTTCTCCACTATTATCGACGCGATTCGCCTCGGGCGAGCAGTTGTGGCCAATATTCGCAAAATGCTGTCATATCTCATCACGACAAGCCTTGCCGAAGCAGGAACAATGATCGGGGCGTTGCTTCTTGGCCTTCCACTGCCAGTGACAGCAGTGCAGATACTCTGGATCAACCTTGTAACCGATAGTTTTACTGTTTTACCAATTGGGCTGGGCAACAGCGAAAAACACCAAATGCAGCAACCACCTCGCGACCCAAAAGCTCCGCTACTTTCGTCTACACTTCTAAGCCGAACAATATTTATGGGCGCAGTAACAGCATTGTTGATCCTTGGAATTTTTAGCTACAGCCTTCACCACATTGGCTACGAAGAAGCGCAAACAGCTGCGTTTATTGCGCTGGTTATTGCGCAATGGTCTAATGCGCTCAACGCCAATTTCGATCGACACAGTTGGGTGCGTAATTTCACCCATCCAAACTATAAGCTTCTACTTGGTATTGCAGTTTCGGTGATTTTCCAGGCGGTTGCATTGTATGGACCACTGCGTAATGCTTTTGGTATTACAGCACTGCCAGCCAATATACTCGGGGCAGTCATAGTACTACCAATCATTGTCATCTTGATCGCAGGCGATCTGCACAAACTACTATTCCGCGATAAGGTTAAACCCGTGGCCAAATAATCTTAGCCAAAACTGCATGCCGTGTCAGTGCACCAAAATGCCGGCTATCAGTGCTTGCGTCCTGAGCATCACCAACCACAAAAACCTCATGTTCATCTATAGTTTTGATTCGCTTTATCTTTTCTTTATTATTATGAGCGACAACGACAACATCACCAGCCTTTGGCGCCAAAAACGAAACTCCAATTACAAGCCTACCTGGCTGCAGTGCAGGTACCATGCTTCGCCCAACCACTCTTCGCACGAATATCAAAACTAATTCGCTTTCTTGGTTGCCCAGAAAATGTCTGCAATATTGTCTATCATATCCAGTAGCTTCTTTGCCTCGGCAACATCAGTCGTCTTTTTACAGGCACTCGCCTGTTTGGTGGCTTGCCAAAACAGGTCATGCAAATCAGGGTGTTGTTTGAGATGCTCTGGCTTAAAGTAATCAGTCCATAGCACCCACAGGTGATGCTTGACCAATTCAGCACGCTGTTCTTTGATCATTATTGCGCGTATTTTGTCTTCTTCATGTAGGTCATCAGAATACTTGTCCATGATATTGTACACAGACTGTGCCTCGATACGTGCTTGCGCAGGGTCGTAGACCCCGCATGGTAGATCACAATGCGCATAAACGGGCTTGATACGCCTCGTTAACAACTCCCTCAACATGCTCATGCTACTTAGTATACCACGGCTAGTCTAGCTGTGGGTTGTGCAGGTTCTTGACTGCACGACGCAGGCCAAACTCGTCAAACGGATTACATATACCCAGCAAATCATCGCCAATCTCTGGTTTGTCTGGTGGAGGTGCCAGCCGTTCGCTGATAGACGCCATAAACTCCATATCGCCCACGTACTCCAGCCTCTTTACGAGCACACCCGCAAGATACTCCCGCATCTGCCTACGTAGAGTCGGTCGCTCCTGCGTAACTCCTACAAGCGCCAAGCCACCAGCTGCGCGCCATGCGTTAACACGCTCGACACGCTCTGCGCCTTCTATATGAATACGAGCATCGCCTATATATACTGGCATCTCTATCTCGGGAACAACCTCCAAACGACCCGCACCACGTGTAATTGCGTTGTGAGCAATAAAGGCCAGCGTACAAAAGCGGTCTAGCGGATCTCTGAGCTTGGGTTCAAGCGCTTCTTTGCCAAACTCCAGATCAAGCATGAGTGCCTCAACATCATCAATATTACGCTCCACTGCATAGGCCCAGTTTTGATCATGAGGTAATGCAACAACATCTGTCGGCTTCTGAACATCGCGGACAAAGATGGCAAGATTTTCTGGTGCTTCTTCGCCATTAAGATAACTAAGCATACGTCGTGCGTTCATGGTCGTACTATAGTCTGCGCGATCAAACGATCTGTCATACTCAGATTCGGCAACAGGAGCTGGGGTTTCAATTCTACGTCGAAACTCGTCAATTGATACAACCTGTGCACCTCTGTGCTCGGATGAATTACTCATATTCACTATTATACTATGTTTTTGTATAATTTCAATGTTTTGCGCGCCATGCTTCTATTTCTGCATGGTGACCACTCAATAGCACATTTGGAACTTTTTTGCCTCGGAACTCCTCTGGCCTCGTGTACTGAGGATGTTCTATAGCCACATCGTCATCCTGAAACGATTCTTTCTCGGCACTTGTTTCACCACCAAGCACACCTGGTAGCAGGCGAACAACACTATCAATAATAATAAGCGTGGGCAATTCCCCGCCGGTCAAAATATAATTGCCTATACAAAGCTGCTCATCAACGTAATCAGTTATGCGCTCATCGTAGCCTTCGTAGCGTGGGCAAACTAGGATTAGATCTTGCTGACTCGCAGCGAGCTTTTTGGCCATTGATTGTTTGTAGAGTTTGCCGCGTGGCGTAGGCAGAATAACTTTGGCTTTTGGGCTTTGTTTTTTGGCATGTTCAATCGCAGCAACGACTGGCTCAGGGCGTAACACCATACCATCGCCACCCCCATATGGTGTGTCGTCAACTTGCTTGCGCGGCCCGAGCCCAAAATCTCGCAGATTGATGTATACAAATTCTATGGCATTAATTTGCTGTGCCTTGTGGAGCATGCTGGTATCCAGCACACCGTCAAACATCTCCGGAAACAGACTAATAACAAAAATCTTCATGGATTTATCATATCATCCGTCAGACAATAATAGATACTTGCTCACTAGATGTCGAGGTCGTCGAGGTCTGCAAGTTCGCGACGTGTTTTGGCCGCTACATCGCTTTCTTCTGGCTCGTCATCGGCTGCTTCTTCTGCTGGTTGCTCTGCTGGAGCATCTGGCTCTTCGTCGTGCACCTCATCGGCAACCTCAGGAGTCTGCTGATCCTCGTTGTCCTGGGTTGGCTTCTCTTGGCGTGCTGGTCGCTCTCCTTCGTTGACATCAACTATTTTGAGGTTGTACCGTGCATCGTTTTTGGTGCCCAACGCTCGTAGTAGCGTACGTAGTGCCTGTGCGCCAGAACCACGCTTGCCAATTACTCGGCCAAGATCCTCGGGGTCGACAGTAAGCTCTAGTAATACACCCTTCTCATCGATAGTGCGCTTTACAACCACTGCATCTGGGTTGCCTACGATAGTTTTGACAATGAATTCTATGAATTGTTGATCTATAGTACTGTTACTCACGGAAGTATCCTCCATCCTGACGTTAGTATACGCTTTGTATTATAACAAAGCAGTTGTCCTGTCCAAAACGTACAGATACGCTTACTTGTCTTCAGTTTCTGTTGCTGGTGCTTCTTCTGTAGACTCTGCAGGTGCCTCAGCGGACTTGTCTTCGCTCTCGGGCGCTTCACTAGCTGCCTCGTCTGAAGCTTCAGCTGGCGCTTCTTCTTTGGCTTCTTCTTTGGGTTGCTCTGGTTGGTTTTTGCGCAGTTTTTCTGGGTTACGGGTTGTGCGCTTACCTGGCTCCTTAACACTTACCCACTTGGGTAGTTTAACGCCTTCTGTCTTAAGAATGCTGACAACACGATCTGAAGGTTGCGCACCATTATCGAGGTACGTCTGCGCCTTTTGAACATCAATTTGTGCAGTCTTAGTGTGGGGATTGTAGCTACCAAGATGGGCCACAACACTACCACTACTCGGTGAACGCCGTGAATCTTGCACAATCATCCGATACTGTGCATGACCTTTGCGGCCTGTTCTTTGCAAACGAATAGCTAACATGTAGGTATAAAACTCTTTCTGCTTATTTACTAATCAATAGTCCGTGTTATTTTACAGATTACCGCCTCTGTTGTCAACTGGAGATTGTTTTTTGCAGTACCCCTGTTGTTCATCTGATGAACCAGCGGCGGGTTGTCTGCCAGTTTGGTAGCTCTATTGTTCGTAGCTTTTGAGTGCGCGTTCGGCAGCCTGTTGCTGTCCAATCTGCTTGCTTGGGCCTGTTCCCTGACCTTTGAGCTCACCACCTACAAATACGCCCACAGTAAAAACCTTGTCATGATCCGGTCCGTCTTCGGTAAGCACCTTGTATATTGGCGTATGTCCGTCTTTGCTCTGTGCCATTTCCTGGAGTTGCGACTTGGGATCCTGCCATGAACCAGTTGCAAGAATGTCGTCAAACGTACCAAGCAGGCTGTCTGCAATAAACTGACGAGCAGCTTCGTAACCTTGATCCAGGTATATGGCGCCAATTACAGCTTCATATGTATTAGCTAGTATCTGAGCACGCGCCCGTGGTGTGCCACGCTTCTCACCACGACTGAGCCGTAATAGTGGCTCAAATTCGTATCGCCGTGCAGCCTCGCCAATGCTTTCAGTTCGCACCAATGCACTCCGCCAGTTGGTCAATATACCCTCGGGCTCACTGTAGTTTGCATACAAAAACTCCGTGACCACCAGTTCAAGCACGGCATCGCCTAGAAATTCCATGCGTTCATTGTGCTCTTTGGCCGTTTTGCGATGTTCGTTTACGTACGAGCGGTGGGTAAAGGCGGTCACGAGCAATTCAATGTCAGCAAAAGTCACATGGAGTTTGTTCTTGGCAAATTCCTGATACGGTGCGCTGTTCACTAGAGATTCTCCTGGCGTATCTTTTTGAGCGCAAGCAGAATAATCTTGCCAATATCTTCGTACTCAATCTTATCGAGTGCTTCATTCGCCTCGAACCAACGGATGCCGTTCATCCATTCTTCAGGCTTGAGCTTGTTTGTATCACCAAGTGCGGCAACCAGGAATATTTCAGTGGTCATGAGCACTAAACTCTGTTGCCTGCGATACTGAAAATTGATCTTGCCAAGCCAGTTGAGTACCCGCAGTTCTCGAAGCCCAGTTTCTTCTTTGATCTCACGCTCAGCAGTTTGTTTGGCGGTTTCGCCCTCCTCGATATGACCTTTTGGAATTGTCCAGCGGTCTTTGGCATCTTGGATAAGCAAAATTTCTACCTTAGCGTTTTTGGGGTTATGCCGAAAGATGACGCCACCTGCGGTTGGCTCACGCAAAACCTCACGAATAGCGGGTCGCTTGCGTGAGACGAAACGTCGAAATCCTTGTATTGGCTTAGGTCTGTTCATGCGGTTTCCTTTGCGGGCTTAATTTTGCCAGCTTCAATGTTCTTAAGTAGTGTACCGAGCACGCCGTTGACAAACTTAGACGAATTGTCGCCACCAAATGACTTCGCAAGCTCTACGGCTTCATTTATTGCTACTTTACTCGGTATGCGATCTTGTTCAAAGATCAGCTCATACGCGCCCATTCTCAGTATTATACGGTCCATTCGCGCAATCTGATCCAGCGGCCATTCAGGGGCAAGTGGCTGCAAAACCCCGTCAAGATAGGTAGCCTGTGCATCAACCCCGTGGATCAATTGCTGTACAAACTCAGTATCTTTGAGAGTTTTATCGTAGCGCTGTATGTTACGCTGTATCACCTCTGTTTTTCGGAGGGTTTTATCGCCACATGCTAAGCGGAAATCTTGCTCGTACAAGGTTTGGAGAACAACGATTCGACCGAGATGACGATTGGCACTCATATGCTAAATTGTTAAACGGTTACGGTTTTAGTATAACCCAAAATTATACTTATTTGGCCGACTTTGTAAGACGCTTGCCTGATTCTTTGGGGGTTGTGTATGCCTTAACAGGTGACTTGGCATTAACAGCGCGCGCCAGCTTTACAACTAAGTGGCTGCGACGATTACCAGTACGACGAGGCGTTGTGCGTTTTTTGGGCTTACCCATGCGTAAACAATGCTCCTTAACAGGATTATCTTGATGAATGTTTGTCTCATTATACAGCAAAACACCGAAGAACTCAACCGTTAACCGTTCAGATTATTGACAAAAACACGCAGTTTGTTTATAATATGCTCTATGTCTAGAGAACAGCTCCCTGAGCAAAGTACAGACCCGAGCAACAGACGTATCAAACGAGCTGTTATTGGTGGTGTTACAGGCGTGTTGGGCTTGCTTGTTGGCGCGAGCATACACCAAACTATTACTGTTGGTGACGAAACAGTGCGTTTCCCCGCCAAAGAGCGTATTTGCACATTTGACGATGATACAAAACTCGTCGCGCGGAAAGCCGAAGAAGGACTGGGGAGTCTTGCGGTTCGTAAAATACCAGGCGTGAACTGGGGTCAATGCTCGAGTGAAGCACAAGCCTGGATCAATGAACACAACCCAGACCTAAAAGATGAACCCGGCGAAATGGTAATAGTACCTATGCAGGTATTTGTCGAGTAAATGCGTAGGCCTGAGTACGACAGTATAGAGAAGCACCAAGCTGCCATGGCAGCCCTAGGTCGCCGTGTGTCTGCAGAGCAAGTCCCACCGACCCGCATACAGAGAGCATGGCAGTACACGCAAGAATGGTTGGGACTTACTGCTATGGGTCCAGAGTTTGATATATCTCCGGTCGAGGCCGACGATAGTCAGACGTGCATTGAGCTGTTTGGAGAAGACCAAGTAGCTGATGTGATTGATCTCGATTCTTGGCGAGAACAGTCAACTAACGCTCGTCGCGAACAACAAAGCTAAGTAGTTTGTTGGCCACGTAAATAGTTTTTACCACTTCTTTGCCGTCGATGTACTCAGCAATTTTGTCGTCCTTTTTTGCCATTTTGGCAACAGCCGTCTCATCGCTGTCTGTTGGAACTGTAAGCTGACCGCGAACTTTGCCATTGATCTGTATGACGACTGTCGTGGTGTCAGATTTAAGGTACGTCTCGTCAAAGATCGGCCATTCACTGGTGTGAATCGACTGCTTGTTGCCTAATTCATACCAGAGTTCCTCGGCAATATGCGGGGCAAAGGGAGCCAAAAGCTGCAACAAGCCCTGTAGTGCCTCTTTCCAACTGGCGCCAGCAGCAAAGCCATCTTTGGCCTTGAGCTTGTACAATTCGTTAGTCATCTCCATGAGTGCGGATATGGCAGTATTAAAGTTCATCTGGTGGAGATCTTCAGTAACCTTTTTTGTTGTTTTGTGTAACAAAGTTCGTAGTTGCGTGTCTTCAGTCTTGCCCGGACTGGTCGCAAGATATTCGTGTACAAGTGTCCAGACACGAGCAAGGAACCTATGTGTGCCGCCAACCCCTTCTGGACTCCATGGTGTAGTCTGATCATAAGGTGCCAAAAATACAATAGCAAGTCGCATGGCATCTGCGCCGTAGCCCGCCTCAATGATCTCTGTTGGGTTAACAACATTACCCTTACTTTTGCTCATTTTGGAACCATCAGCGGCCAAAATAATCCCCTGACCACGACGAGCGTGGTATGGCTCGGGCGTAGGGACCAGGCCTTGATCATAAAAGAATTGGTGCCAGAAGCGTGAATACAATAAGTGCAGTGTCGTGTGCTCCATACCGCCCAAGTACAGATCGACTTCACCCCAATACTCTAGCTTTTTGGGGTCAGCAAAGGCTTTGTTGTTGTGTGCGTCATAGTAGCGCAAATAGTACCATGACGAACCCGCCCAATTAGGCATCGTGTCGGTCTCGCGCTTTGCTGGGCCACCGCATGTCGGGCACGTAGTATTGACCCAATCTGTAATCGCAGCTAACGGACTTTCGCCTGTATCGGTTGGTTCGTAGTTCTCGACTTCGGGCAAGGTAACTGGCAGCTGATCATCAGGCACAGGCACGGCACCATGGTGCTCGCAGTATATGATCGGGATTGGTTCGCCCCAGTAGTGCTGGCGGCTAAAAATCCAGTCGCGCAGACGATAGTTGATTTTCTCCTTGGCAACACCCTTTTTCTCAAGGTCTTTAACGATCTTGTCGCGGGCCTCGGCGCTTGGCATATCGTCATAATCGCCAGAGTTAATCATCCTGCCTTCTTCGTGGGTGCAAGCATCATCTGGAGCTTCGTTCTTAATTACTCGCATAATTGGTAGTTCATACTTTTTGGCAAATTCGAAGTCACGCTCATCGTGTGCCGGAACCGCCATGATAGCACCCGTGCCGTAGCCCATTAGCACGTAGTCAGCAATCCAGATCGGAATCTTAGCACCATTGACAGGGTTAATCGCATGGCTGCCCGTGGCAACTCCTGTTTTGTCACGATTCGCGTCTTGGCGCTCGATTTCTGTCTTAGCCTGAGTTGCCTTAACATAACTGTGCACTTCGGCGCGCTGCTCCTCGGTAGTGATTTCTTCGACTAATGGATGCTCGGGAGCTAGCACGATAAACGTTGCACCGTACAATGTGTCGGGGCGAGTAGTAAAGACTGTCACGCTATCATCATGATCATCGAGCCTAAAATCAACTTCTGCGCCCTTGCTGCGGCCAATCCAGTTAATTTGCTGGTCGGCAATACGGCTTGGGTAGTCAACTGTTTGCAGACCATCAATCAAGCGATCGGCATAGTCGGTGATGCGCAACATCCACTGGTTGAGGGTTTTCTTTTCGACAATCGTATCGCAGCGCTCATGACGACCGTTGACCACTTCTTCGTTAGCCAAACCCGTTTTACAAAATGGGCACCAGTTAATATCAACCTCTGCCTGATATGCCATATCGTGTTTAAAGAACTGCAAAAAGAGCCACTGCGTCCATTTGTAGTAGCTTGGGTCAGTTGTACGAAAACTGCGCGTCCAGTCAATACTCGAGCCTAGTGCATCAAACTGCTTCTGAATATTTGCCACATTGCGATCTGTTGCAACTTGTGGCGCAATTTTGTGCTTGATTGCATAGTTTTCTGTTGGTAAGCCAAAAGCATCGTAGCCCATCGGAAAGAGTACGTTGTGCCCATTCATACGCTTGTGCCGAGCAATAACATCACCGAGGGTATATTCACGCATATGACCCATGTGTAGGCCGTCTCCAGAAGGGTACGGAAACTCTGTAAGCATGACAAACTTAGGGCGATCTGTATCGAAGTCTATGGCCTTGTATAGCTCCTGATCGGCCCAAGCCTGCTGCCACTTCGGCTCAATGGATTTTGGATCGTATCGTTTCATCATCTGTTCTAGTATACATCAGTAAGCCAGTCAGCAAACGTCGGTAATCTCCCAAGCTGAGCATCAGCTAGACCCTGAATCAGCTTCTGCGTTAACGAACCCACTTTGCCCTTGCCTATTGTCTGTCTGTCAACACTAAGTATAGGTGTAATCTTTGCTGAGCTTCCACTGTAGAAAATTTCATCAGCGATATATAGCTCCGTGCGATCAACTGGCCTTCTCTCACACTCAATACCTAGTTGGTTAGCTAGCGCAAAAACCGTGTCACGCGTTATTCCCTCGAGTATATCTGTTGAGTGGTCAGGAGTAATCAATACCCCATCTCTCACCAAAAATATGTTTGCTACTGTACCTTCAGCAACATGCCCCAGGCTATCGAGAGCAATAGCATCGTCATAGCCATTTTTTATAGCCTCATTCTTCATCAAGCTTGCATTACCATAATTACCGTTTACTTTTGCCCTTGCCGGTATTGCATTATCAGAAGTCCTGACCCAGCTGGATACACAGACATTCGCACCAGCCTCGGGTAATACAGGATGCATTGGGTAAATAAAGGCTGCCCATGAATTTCTGAGACCTTGCATTTTTGTACCAGACATCAGTTCATCGATAAATATCGTCGCTCGTATATGGACATTTTCTTTGACATTATTCTTTTTGAGAAGGTCAATAATCGTCGATTGAAATTCCTCATAAGTACATAGCTTACTAAAGTCATCAAAGTTCATGATTTTAGCCGAGTTGATCAGCCTTTGGTAATGATCTTTGAGTCTGAAAACATTTAGGTTTTTTGACTCTTCATTCCAATGAGCGCCTAAAACTGTGTATACAGATAATCCATACAAAACTGGTGAACTAGCAATATTTATGTTTGCGTTTCTAGCGGGAATAAATTTACCGCGAAAATACGCAATGCTACTGGAATACCCTAAGTCGCTCATAATCAAAACTGCTTTAGATAATTTGTGGCAAAATTTGTCGCTATTTTTTGCCGTGATTGCCACCGTTGCTCGGCATACGCAACAAGTCGGGAAACCAAATCTACGCCAGAGACGCCTGCTTGTTTCCAGTTGTGTGAGTACAGGCTGCCCGGGAGCGGATTGATTTCATTGAACATTACTTGTTGAGATTTACCGTCGATCAGCATATCAATTCGTGCAATTCCACTACAGCCGACAGCCTTGTAGCTATCGATCCCTAACTTCACTGCTTTGTCATAAAGATCTTTGGGTATGTCTGCGGGTATCTTGCTGTAGCCCTGAGCACCCTGCTCGGCGCCACCCTTCTTCCCGCCTTTTTTGCCTCCTTGCATGTACTTGGTTTCAAAATCAAAGAAGTCTTCTGCGTGCAACATCGGCTGCTCGAGTAATGCAGGTAGAGGATCTTCGTTGCCCATAATTGGAAGTGTTACCTCAATTAGATTTGCAACTCCTTGTTCGACAATCACTTTATCATCGTAATGCGCAGCAACCTCTAGAGCGTTCATGAGCATATCCCTGCTTTCGACGCGGGTAATACCAATACTAGAACCCAAGTGAGCGGGCTTCACAAAAATTGGATACGCAAGTTTCTCTACTTCCTTCATGATTTCGCTGTGCCGTCTCGGCAAGTCTGATGAATAAAACCAAGTCCATGGTGTGCTTGCTATCCCTGCGCTCTCGGTAACCTGTTTTGATAGAACTTTGTCCATAGCCACTGCACTAGCCGCTAAACCACAGCCAACATATGGAACATTTGCCATTTCTAGAACACCCATTAGTTCACCATCCTCACCATGCGTGCCATGCATCGCCGGGAAAACAACATCAATTTTTTTGTACTGCTTGCGCCCTGCAAATTGACTAGACTTAACGAGTGTGAGACCGTTGTCAAAGAGTAGATGCACCTTAGGAGCTTTGCGCATAAATTCTTCGATCTCACCACTTTGATACAGGTCAATATTTTTGAGCTTTTGATCCCAATACCAATCACCGTCTTTTGATATATAAATTGGCTCGACACGGTATTGTTTTGTTAGTTCAAGTGGCTTGATGATGCTGGCAAGCGCAGTCACAATCGACACATCATGTTCTGTGGAGCGCCCACCGAAGATAACGGCTATAGTTTTCATACCACCAATCATACACCCGTGTGTGTGCAATTACAAAAAGCAATTAATGCGGCTTAATTGTAGTTATCTGTCCAATCGTTTTGCAGCATAATAACATCTCCTGCAGCCACAAAATGTTCTAGATTGTTATAGAATTCAAGTGGTCGATCTTCGATTTGCACCTTGCCCTCGTAACCAGCGTGCTCAAGCCCTTGTTGAATCTGTGTTGTTGCTGAGTTGTCCATGAGTACCACTAGGTCTGGCTTTGTACGGGCAATTGCTTGTCCAAGCTCTGAATGCACGCGCGCTGTTTCAATGCCCTGATCAACAAGACCTGGCGTCACGTAGATCTTGCGTTTTGCTGGTAATTCCTCAAGCAGCGCCAAGCCTGCTTTCATGCCATCAATGTTGCCGTTATAGGTGTCATCTAGTAACCACGCTCCGTGAAGATTACGAGCCTCCATACGGTGCTCAAATGGCTTCGTTTTTTTAGTGCCTGCCTCGATTTGTTCTTTTGTTAGGCCCTGCTTGTTGGCATACGCTGCTACAAACGCAAGCGGCCCCACATGATGCCTACCCAGCAGATGGCTTTCTATTACAAGCTCTTGGGAGCCTTTGTGCATACGAAAACTGGTTCCATGAATACTGATTTCGACTGCGCTCACGTTCCAACCCAAGGCGCCCTTTTCACTATAGGCATGCATGCCAGATTTTAGAAAACTCGCTACCCCTTCTGAGTTTGCATTAACATAGGTGTGTTCATCACCCACATATGTACTTACTGAGAATATGTCCGTTGCCGCGGCCTCCAATGAGGGATAGTGATCGAGATGCGCGGGGGCTATGCCAGTAATGATAGCCTCGTTTGGCTTGGTCACTTCTGCAAAATGCCCTACATCACCAGGGCGACCTTCTCCATATTCTAGTATTACGATGTCCTCATCTCCCGTCAGCTTCTCTGCAAATTGTGCATGGCTCAGTGCGACATTTTTATTTGCCGGTGTTGCAGCTACATGTTTGCCCTCACTGAGAACTGTGACTAGCAACTCTTTCATGCTCGTCTTGCCATAACTACCCGCGACTGCAATTTTGCGCCCTTTGTGATCCGCAAAAATTCTACCCGATCGAGCAATACGACGTTTTTGCTTTGGATTAATCACAAGTGCACGCCCAATTACCAGTAAAATTACGACGCCATATGCCCAAACAAACGGGTACGTAGCGACTGCTAGCGTTCCAATGACAGTCAATACTACACGATCGCTATCGTATCCAACCCAAATCAATGCAACGCCAAGCACAACTTGTAGCGACATACCGAGCGAGAGACCAACAAGCAGCAGCATTGCTGGTCGAGTTTTATGCAACTCACGGCGATACATGACCTTGGTAAAATCTTGAACCCGACGCAGCCATGCTAGATATGGCCTGACCTCATATTCAGTACTCTGCAACATATATACTATTGCAACCACATAACGTGGTGTGTACATGCTCACCAGCTTCCTCATCGCAAGAAATCCTCAATAAGTTTAAGTGTTTGAGCAGGCTTGTCCTTATGCACAAAATGTCCAGTACCACCTATGATCTCTAACACTGAGTCGTGAATAAGATTATGGTAGATTTCTCCGTAAATCGGAGGCGTAGCCTTATCATTTTCACCATAAATAAGCAGTGTCGGCTTGGTTATCTTACTTGCCTCTGCTTGTACATCATGCCTGACTGTTTTTTTGTAGGTTTCCTGCAAATGTGGAGCAACAAACATGTCTGAACCAATGCTTCCATGTAGCCTTTTTCTTAGCTTTTGCTTTTGATTTTTTGGTAACCAGAAAGTCGCAACTTTCCCAGTTTTTGCCACAAGTTTTATTGCCAGTCTCTTTCCCTTCTGACGGTTACGTATTCCCGAGGCAGCAATTAAAACAAGCTTATCGGGATTAATGACTCCAGTACCCGAGGCGAAAATTGCAAGAGCACCACCATTTGAATGACCGACAAGCGCATACACTTCTCTAATATTAAGTTTTTGCAAAAACTTACTCACGATACTTGCATAATCAGCTAGGTCCCAGGCTGTATCAGGAGCTTGGCTCTTGCCAAACCCAGGTAAATCGAGAGAAATTACGGTGTATGTATTTACAAGCTCTTTCTCTAGGAACTCAAAGGTTTGCCTTGAATCTCCCCAGCCATGCAATAATACAATCGTATTCTTGCCACTTCCAATCTTTGAATAATCAATCAGTAACGAATCAACAACAATCTGCATATGCTATTAGTATAATCGAGAGGCGGGGTGTTTGGCTACTGAACTAATTTGCTTAGCTGTTGCTCGAGCTCTTGTCGGGTGATGTATTCTGTCGGAATCTGTATGTTGGCGTTTGCGCCGTAACCGGTAAATGTCTCCACGCGTCCTGCCTGTATATAGCTAACCTCAGAAAGTTGTCGTGCATCAATAGCCACCGTCATCTGTAATTCGATTGGTGCGCTTAGTTGATAACGTGTTTCGTCTAGCCCGCTCAACTGGTTAAGTCCCATCATTGCATCAAACTTTTTAAGCATTGCAATATATGCATCGGGTTTTATCTGCACCTGATACTGGTATGCAGCTTTGCCCTCATGCTCAATACGCGTAGCGTTTTTGTAATCAACACTGTAAACCTGGTTATCCTTCATAAATTGGATCAACTCGGCACGTTGTGCTGGTGTAAGTCTACCGAATGGTACAACACCCAATATTGCCTCCGAGAAAACGCCCTGCCCCAAGCCGCTACTAGCGAGATCTTCTTTACCCCAAATATTCAGAACCTTTGCAAAGTCTGGAGATTCACCACTCGGCAATGTAGCCGT
>JAGQNJ010000069.1 GCA_020428115.1 Candidatus Saccharimonadota bacterium | reverse complement strand
GTTGATCCATGATACCACTCAGGAGGCTGTTGATAGATGTCCTTGAACTGTTTTGCCCATTCTTTTTCTGCACCCAAGAGCATTGCGTATGGTAATAACTTCTCGAATAATTTCACTTTAGATTTCTTGCTAGTCGGGTCACCAAACTGTCGAACTCCCTTTGGACTTTGCAAAAACTTGATTCTGTCGGCCTCGGCAAGCTGCATGTAATCCCGGAGGCCGAGCAGATACTCCCGTGTCTCTGCACCCTTGGCCGTTCTGGCAGGCATAGCTCGCCCACCGATAAACAAAATAACTGCGCTGACAATAAAGCCCACTCCAATTGCAAGTCCAACGCCAGTAAACACCCCAATAATACCGAGTACGAGCACTACCGCACCGGCCGTGTGGTATCCGCTACCAGCCGTCAATGGATTTGACACAAAATAGCCGTCCTGAGCAACCGCTTCGCCGGTGTGTTTACCGAGAGCTTGCACGTCTTTGTACAGTGTTTTGCTAAGGTCATCGACCCGGACGCGCATGCCAACGGCCATATCAGCAAAGAACATCTCCAGAACCTGCAACTGTTCGTATGATAAGTTGCCGGTTGTTTTGTTCAGCTCTAGTTCGTAGCTTGACTTGCGCAAAACCTTGCCTTGCTCTGTCTCGAATATGCTGACATATCCCGTCACTGCAAGCTCAATTAGGGTGGCCGAAATCGCTTTGGATTGCATGCGTTCGTTGAGCACAATATCCGACGCGACGACACTGAGATCTTTGGGTGGGACATATTGCGGCACAATGACACCTTTACCGCGCGCATCGCGGCCTCGCTTACGCCATGCGAACCAAACAATACCTAGCGTAATAACTGGCGGTAAAACAATCGCTGCGACGATCAGCCCAACTATCAGCCACTTTATGAACTCGGCCATTTTGTCCTTGGCAAACGTACCTGTATTAAATGCCAGAACGAAACTAAGATTTTCGCTAGCACTGAGGTTATTTGCCTGCACTGTTACGACAGTCTCATCTGCAGTCTGTGATCGTTGCATGCTGCAGTTTTGCTCGGTACTGCCATAGCTCCCCGTAAAACAAAGCTGCCGATCCTGGAGCTCATTCGCAATATCCGCGGGTATATGTATCCGTGCGGTTACCCGGCCAAATGGCTGGTTCCAGTCAGTACCGTTAACATCCCAGTACAGCTCGTCATGATCGGACTCAAAACTCACCACATTCTTGAGCGAATACGATATATTGTACGTTGCTGCGCCGTGCACAAAACTCGCTGCGTCCCCAATCTTGAGCACAAGATTGTCGTTCGAGGTAGAAGTGCTGTATGGATAGCTGTGTCCGCTGGCATCTGTCACACCCAGCACCGTGAGCCCAAGCCCCTGATCTTTATACGTTTTTGGAATGGCGCGGAGAATGCCGTGGTTTTGATCATATTCCGGAAAAACAGCAGTAATGGACTCATCAACACGAAGCGTAGAAACCCCAGCTTCTGTTTTGCCAAGATAATAATCTGCCTGAAAATCACGAACGACAAAATTGTCGGTGCTTGCTGCTAATGTGCCCTTTGGTAACAGCATTGCCAACAAAACGCCAACCAAAGTTACAACTGCTACAAATCGTTTCATATATGTATTATTACAAAAGTTATCTGCAATGACTAATCACGAAGTTCTGGTGGCAAATCCGTATAGCCACCAGCATTGATAACATGGGCGAAGCCCTTCTGGGTCAAAACTTGCTTAGCCAGTTCCGCACGGCTGCCGCTTCGGCAAAACACGACAATTGGCGTAGATGTATCTACATTCGGTACTGCACCACGTGCAATATCTTGAACATCCAGATTGGAGGCATACGGAGATTTTTGACTCGCAAACTCCGCAGCACTACGAACATCCAGCAGTAGTGTCTTGTGATTCTTAATTGCTTGAATAGTAGTATCGTCCATAAAATTCCCCTAAGCTGGTGATGGCGTTGTTTGAATATGCCGCTCGGTTTTGGTACGTTGCTTGCCTTTTGCATCAACAGTATATACAAGCACCACTCCGAAAATCATCTCGGTTTTGGCAATGTCGCTATCAGACAATGACTCAATGTATTTCACTAAAGAACGAATCGAGTTACCGTGGGCGACTACAAGGACATTTTTGCCTGCAACGAGCTCTGGCAGAATGGTTTTTTTGTAGAATGGAACGCTCCGCTCATACACCATCTTGAGCGTCTCGCCATTTGGCACTGGTACATCCCAACCGCGACGTAGATTTTCGAACGCAGCTTCGCCTATCTCTTTTTGGACCTCCCACTTGTTCTTGCCGGTGTAGTCGCCGTAATCGCGCTCATTGAGCGCGCTGGTGCGCACGTACGGAACATCGTACTGCTTAGCAGCATCAAGCATACCCTCCAGCGTTTCAAGCGAACGTATTTGCTGTGAACAATAAGCTTGATCAATTGGTATATCGGCTATGGCTTCACCTAGTAGCGCAGCTTGGTGGAACCCCTTGGCAGTCAAATGCACATCGGTTGTGCCCGTCCAAACGCCACG
>JAGQNJ010000068.1 GCA_020428115.1 Candidatus Saccharimonadota bacterium | reverse complement strand
GGCATATTTGCCGACGGCGTAGCCGTAAAGCAAGTTGGCAAAGAAACATTCAAGCTATCGAAAAAATATGTAGACGACGTAGTCACGGTTAACAACGATCAGCTCTGCGCTGCCATAAAGTCGATCTTCGAGGACACCCGCACCATAGTTGAGCCAGCTGGAGCACTAGGGGTAGCTGGCATTCAAATATATGCGCGCGAGGGTAAGTTAAAGCATTCAGATAATGTAGCCGCCATTAATAGCGGTGCCAACATGTCGTTTGAGCGCCTACAGTACGTAACTGAGCGAACACTGATAGGTGGCGGCAAAGAGGCACTGTTCTCGGTCAAACTACCCGAGAGACCAGGCGCTCTTCAACAATTCTGTAATTCACTCGGTAAACACGCTATTAGTGAGTTTAACTACAGGCAGTCGAGCGACGATGAGGCGCACATACTCGTCGGTATTCTTATGAACGGTCCAGGCCAAATTTCAGAGCTAGAAACAAAACTAGAAGGCGACGGGTTCACTGTAGAAAATCTAACACACAGCGAGCTCGCCAAGGAACATATTCGCCACATGGTCGGTGGCAAAACTGGACCAACTACAGAAACACTTGTGCACTTTGACTTTCCCGAGCGTCCGGGCGCACTAGGCCATTTTCTAAACGTCATGAGCAATCGTTGGAACATCAGTTTATTTCACTACCGTGGTACAGGCTCAGACAACGGCAGAGTATTGATTGGCTTTGATGTGCCGCGAGCAGATAGGCAGAAGTTCATAGCGTTCCTCAACAAGGTAGGCTACTACTATCAGATTCAGACTGACGACAGTGCCTACCAAACCTTCCTCGCCCCTGACGCAACTGTGGATAACTAGTTTGACTTGATTTTTACAACATGATACTGTAACAGAGATAACATGCGAGTTAAATAAAAAGGGTTTATCAAATGTCAGAACTACCAGAGAAACAAGTGAAACGCCTGAAGGCGTTATTAAATGAAGCAGAAACTAATCTAGCGGCTGCAAGAGAGTTACTCACCAGCCTTGTTGGCGACGATCCAGTGGTTGCACAATCTCAACGAGAAGAGGCCGTGGGTAAAGTTATAGAAGGTGTCTTTGATGGCCAGGCTATGCTCGGACCAGATGGCAAAAGCTATCCTGTGCCAGCAAACTACGCAAGTAAATCAAAGCTCGTCCAGGGCGACATTTTAAAACTCACCATCGCCGATGACGGTTCATTTATCTATAAACAAATTGGTCCCGTCCCACGTAAGCAAGTAATCGGTACACTACTTCAGAAAGACGGTGGCTACGTAGTTGAGGTTGGCGGGAAAGAATACCGCGTACTACTTGCCAGTGTGACCTACTTTAAGGGCCAGGTTGGCGACCAAGTTAGCGTCGTACTCCCTGAGGATGACGCTGACGTAGAGTGGGCCGCTCTCGAAGCCGCTTTGTAGTTAACGCTTGTGGATACTTGAGACCTTTCTGATATAACTGTTCTTATGAAAGAGTTGATTCAAAAGGTCAATAAAAAAACACGTGGGGTAATCAACCCCTCAAATTGTGCAGATGTAGCATCAATACCGTTAGCTGCGTGGGGCTCAAATAGACTGGATACCTGGGGTGGAATAGCTGCGGCAGGTATTGCATTTACGGTCGACTGGTGGGATGGACCGCTAGCCAGGCAACTTGGTACAGTATCTCCGCTGGGTGAAAAAGTGGATGCCGTAAGTGATAAAATCCGTCTTGGCTATACACTCGTCAGGCTCGTCGAAAATGATGTACGACACAGTAAACCGATGGTGCCAAGGTCGTTACTCGCTGGTGTAGGTATCCAGAATTTACTCAATACAGGGATAACGATAGCAGAACGAAGCGTAAATAGGGACAACCCTCAAATCCATTCATCATGGGCAGGTAAAAGAGCAATTTTTGCTCAGCAGTGGGGGATAGCAACTCACATTATCGCAGCTAAACTAGAATCAGACGGACATACGAGTGCAAAATCGCTAAGAAAAGCAGGAAATGTACTTTGTGGTGCCGGATTGGGACTCGGTGCCATTGCGACAGGCGGGTACGCACATACATTGTGGCAGAGTTTACAACGCCGTTCAGATGGATAACTGTTTGCAACTCTTTATGTAGGTTATACTACCTAGGACATGGGAGAAAAGAAAAAAACGGCGCATCAAGCGCTATATAGAAAGTATCGATCAAAATCACTCAGTGACATTGTTGGCCAAGAGCATATCACCAAGACGCTTGCAAACGCCCTAAAAAGCGGCAAGATCTCGCATGCCTATCTCTTCACGGGGCCACGTGGGACAGGTAAAACGTCAATTGCTCGTATTCTTGCGCATGAGATAAACGGTATCCCGTACAACGATGATTCACCACACCTCGATATCATTGAGATTGATGCTGCCAGCAACCGTCGTATCGATGACATTCGTGACTTGCGCGATAAAGTAAACATCGCGCCTCTCTCGGTAAAGTACAAGGTATATATTATTGATGAGGTACATATGCTCACAACTGAGAGTTTCAACGCTCTCTTAAAGACCCTTGAGGAGCCGCCGGCACACGTCGTCTTTATACTTGCAACAACAGAAGTA
>JAGQNJ010000067.1 GCA_020428115.1 Candidatus Saccharimonadota bacterium | reverse complement strand
GAAAGTGAATATAAAACTCTTCTGGTGTCATCGCAAAACAGTCTCCGAAAGCGGTCTCATTGAATAAGTTCCATCGGGATCGGTTGTCTTCTGATACCCATCAAACACAGCAGGGAACACAGTATCAGTGTTTAGGCTTAACCTAAATTGAGCAGTCTCGATCATGTTAGCTGAGGCCTTTTGCAACAACGCACACGGATTGTTGGCCGTATCACGCGGTACAAAAAGCAGCGGGGCTGTGTAAGCCGAAGCCAGCAAATCTTGGCCGGGCTTGATTGATCCGGGAAATACTAAGCCAGGCCCTGCGACTTGGCATCCGGGGAATATTGCTGAGAGGACCTCGTTGTTCCAGTTTTTCAGAACAACGAACAATCTCGCAAATGCCCCGATGAAGGCCTTGGCCACGGGTGTTTGCCCTGACTCCTCGTTTGGCGCGGCAATAGTTCTGTAGTTTGGCTGAATAATTACACCTTTTTCGGCATAGCCCAGCCTAGTTCCCCAGTTATCCGGTTCTGTGAGGGGGCTAGTACAGCCTCGATACAGGTAGCCAGGCACTCTAAGAATCTCGGCTCTGCTTGGATGATCTGAGAATGCCATGTGTTATAGATCCGCGTAAGTTGGAGTTCCGCTCGTGTGTGGAAAATAGCGTGCGTATAGCCACGCTGTCACCAGCTGCGTAATACCGGTGTTCGCTACGCTATCCGAAAATGATGCCGTGTCGTCCGTGATCCAGTCAGTCTCTCCGCTTGTTAATAGGTAGTATTTGCGGTCATACTCGGTCGGGAATGCGAAAATAATGTCATCAATCAGCAACTCGCCGGTTGTCCTCGACGCTAGATCGATTGTTAGGCGAATATCGTTTTGTTTATAGGCGTCATACCAGCCCTTTTGCCCAGCTCCGATCACAAGATCATTCCAGCCTGTTTGGGCCGACAACGTAACTTGTTCAGATTGACTTCCAAGTGTCACGGTGAGGGTGCCATCGCAGCTGTTTAGCCTCTTAAAACGCACTACAACGATAATTGGTCTATTGATGGCCAGCGCGGTTGATAGTCTAGCCAACGACTGATATATTGTGCCATCAGCAGTGAATTTGATTGCATACGATGCTCCGCTATTCGTTGCTTCACGGTGGTATTCTCCGGAGGTATTTGTAGCCAAATAGTTTGCCGGAGTATCAAGTACCCAGCCGTTAAACGCCAAGCTTGCCCCTGTACCGGAGTTTGTCTCAAAGCTAGGATTTGTGAGCAGCTGATTTCGCTTACCGTCTGCAACCGTAATTTGGGTAGTACCACGGGGCACATCACCCCATTCAAGATTGTCAACTGGCATATTGCCATTGCCGGTAATCTCAAAAACCTCTTGCCCAGATTCTCGACCTTGGTAGCGATCGAGGACACACTTAATAAGCAAATCACCAGCATTCTGATAACCGCCTTCAATGTTATGCCCATTTCTGTCCACAGTCACACGATAGCACTTGCCGGTACCAATATTACTACCACCATACGAAACGCTGCCAAACGTGAAGTTCCGGTACTTCACGGTCTCCGATGCCGCTTCCATAGCGGCGTAAATGTCCAGAAGAGCTTGGTCTACCGCGACCGCTTGGCTGTTGTAAGCAACTCGCGCCAACTCCAGAACCACAGGATCAGCCGCTGCGCGAAACTGGGGCACCACTGAGCTGAGCGAAGCCCGCACGGTAGCCAGCGCAGATGCTAGGCTTGCCTCGTGAGTCCCGCCTGCAAAGCTATCTTGGATGTCCTCGATTATTTCGAGCATATTATCTGTGACCGCTGTGCCGCCTGCGACATCCCAGTATTCGTATATCCCTGCGACGATTTTGCGATACTGAGTCCATAATTCTGCCTTGGTTGCCATTAGCTCCTACTCCTAGGTTGTGTTAGTTATCAAGGATTCGTTATTGCCGACGGTACCAATAGTTGGAGAGGCGTCAGCGGTGGTGTTGCCTGATATCGTCGCAAGACCAACCTGGAGGGAACTACAGGCGTTAGCAGATACACCAACATTATTGTTTTGAAACTTGCAAAGCACTAAATAACCTTGACTTCCGTTATTCGCGTAAAAACCGTTAGAGATATTGCCTATCGACTTGCCTGATTGCATATGTATGCTTGACCCCATGTCGGCCAGAAAACCGTTTAAGCATCCTACCGCTACAGCGTTGTCCAGCACCAAATTAGACAGCTGAGCAATCAAAGCTGCTGACGAGGTCCCCGAAATAACAGATCCTTCTAATGAACCTTCGCACATTACTGTCTTGATAGACGTTGTGGCACCACTACAGACTAAATTGCCTGAAACTTTGCTGCGAACAAGGCTGATTGCTGTTCCGCCACCATCTATTCCAATATCTGACAACTGAAGAACACAGTCTTCTCCGTTTACAATCGTTCCACTGCCTGTGAGGACTAAATCTTCAATTTTTCCAAAGCCACTAACCGTAAGCTTATTGCTTCCCATGTTGACTATAGATTTCAATACGTGACCAGAACTACTCACTGCTCCAGACGGAGCTAGAGAACCTAAATTTTTACTCGTGACCACGATGGAAGTGTTGGTGTTTACAGTAGCCACCTCGTGACATCCCATCGCCTGTTCGGGGTTTGTGCCACCTGAGGCTGAGTCAATTATAACAAAATCTCCAACCTCAACATTGCTCGTGTCAGAACAGGTCAAAGTTAGAGCATAACTACCAGCACTACC
>JAGQNJ010000066.1 GCA_020428115.1 Candidatus Saccharimonadota bacterium | reverse complement strand
CGGGGTTCGAGTCCCCGACGCTCCACCATAAGAATGGATAACGAGGGCGATTAGCTCAGCTGGTTAGAGCGCGTCACTGATAATGACGAGGTCGGAGGTTCAAGTCCCTCATCGCCCACCAATAGTTTGCTATCGATGCCTCTGTATGAAGAAGCTCGGAGTTATTTTATCTCAAAAAGCTGAAATGGGATAATGGACGAAGATACGACGAACTTACTTAACATCCGTTATTATTGTCATATGAGTCAAGGAAGACAAATTGCAATTGCAGAAAAAGGATTTGATAAATAATGTCTTGGGTCTCTGAAAACGAAGAAAAAGTTCAAAAATACATGAATATTGGCGTGGGCGTACTAGTTGTTGGAGTTTTGCTGTGGATCTTTGCAATTCAGCCGTATCTTGAAAAAAGAGACCTGGTGAGCTACCAGCCAAAAGGGTCAATTTCAAAAGTCAGCTACTCAAAATCAGAGAAAAACTTATCAATAAATGGAGGAAGCGCAGACCTAGCAAGCATAGTAAATGTCGATCTATTTGAACCTCTGAAGCCAGGAGATGACCCTAACGTAGCAAGGGAAAAACTGGGCGACCCTGATAGATTCCGTTCCGAGGGGGACGAAAAATCGGAACATCAAAACACATACAGAGAATATGAAATGAAAGGATACACTTTATTATTGTCAACATATCTAACAAGATATGCTTCTACTGCTAACACAGATTACGAGGAAAATATATATCATGCACTTGAGAGTCTGCCTCATGGATTTTCATATTACGAAGTTTTACGGGGGGATGCCCTGCAAAACATTCCCGAGGAAGTTAGCGGAGATTTAAAATCTATAAGCGTGGATGTAAGTAGCGATAGCTACGGATCCATTCAGCTCATGCTTGTTGGGAATCGTGTAGAAAAAATGAGATGGTACGAGAATAGACCACAATAGATCTCCCAGCGAAGCCACCGCCGCCTCTGCCAAGTCTGGCAGCGCACTGGCAGGAAAACTGACCCTTCCTTTTAAAAATAAGGAATCGGTGGGTATATAAAAAATCAAGGGCGGTTTCCTGAGAGGTGGCTAGCGTTTAGCTAGCAGGCGGTGGGGCTGCGTGACCGTTCTCTCATTTCAGCTTTTTGAGATAAAATAACTCCGAGCTCCTTCATACAGAGGCGCCATACCAAGACTTTAAGAAGTAATAGCGTAGTGTTTATTACAGCAAAATATGCTTGACCGCCTCTGTTATTACTGCTAAGATAGTACGGCTGGTTGAGTTTAGGTTAGAAACTATCCCAGAACGCGCGATAGAATCAAACGTAAACTCAAGCCATCGGAGATCAAGGGTGTGTTCTTGAGTTTTGTAGCTTAACAATTAAATCAGATGTAAAGACATTAACTTTGTCGTATAGACAAAGTTGAGAAAGACAAACGGCATGATATTGGTACATACCAATAACTAGTCAATTGCACAAACAATTGAGGTGTTTATCACCTCAAGAATCAACTGTGTTTTGCAGCAATGCGGGCACAGTATACTCACATTTCATGCTTGATGCAGTAATGCACCAAGAGTGCGGGCAGATTCCGGCTTAGCTGGAAACAGGTCAGCACGGCATGATAGTGAGACGTAAGAAGTTACTCAAGCGCACATAACGGATGCCTTGACACAAGTTACCGATGAAGGACGTAGTAGGCTGCGATAAGCTTCGGGGAGCTGCCAAACAAGCTTTGAACCGAAGATATCCGAATGGGGAAACCCTATCAGAGTCATGTCTGATAGCTCTTATCTGAACACATAGGATAAGAAGCGGGAACCGGGGGAACTGAAACATCTTAGTACCTCGAGGAAGAGAAAATAACCAATGATTCCGGCAGTAGTGGCGAGCGAACCCGGAAGAGCCCAAACCTTTTATGCTTCCGTCTATTAATGACGGATAAGTTGGTAGACGAATGTATAACAGGGGTTGTGACACTACAAACAATCCATGCAGATTACTTGAATGCGCTTTGCGCAAGCTCGAGTCTTCTGTATGGCTAGCAGGTGCTACCACCAGCCTGCACAAGGTAAAAATTTGCTGCAAAGCAAAGCGAAGCGAGCAGAACAGGCTGGAAAGCCTGGCCAAAGACGGTGATAGCCCCGTATGCCAAGTATTCGCAAACCTTGTATTTGTAGGAGTCTGTTAAGGGATTTTATCTCTCATACAGACTCGTATGTCGAGTAGGTCGGGACACGAGAAACCCTGACTGAAGCTGGGACGACCACGTTCCAAGGCTAAATATAACTTGTGATCGATAGCGAACTAGTACCGCGAGGGAAAGGTAAAAAGAACCCCGGGAGGGGAGTGAAATAGAACCTGAAATTGTGTGCGTACAAGGAGTCGGAGCCGCGCTCTTCGTAGTCGAAGAGCTTCAACTCTGCTCAAGCTTTAAGTAAAATAATATTGGCGTTCAATCTACGCGAGATTGCCAGACGCGCTACCTGGTAATGGTCTATGACTTAGATTGAGGACTCCATTTTTGAATGGTTTTGAAGGGAGAGCAGCCGGACAAAATGTATTCCATTTTGCCCGCGCGATGAGAGGGAAAGTCATTCCCTCTCATGAGCTCATCGCTTGCGATGAGCGTGGTGACGGCGTGCTTTTTGTAGAACGATCCAGCGAGTTACTGGTTATGGCAAGCTTAAGCCATTTGGCGGAGGCGCAGTGAAAGCGAGGGTGAATAGCCCGACTTTAGTCATAATTAGTAGACCCGAAACCAGGTGACCTAACCATGGCCAGGTTGAAGCGTAGGTAAAACTACGTGGAGGACCGAACCAGAGCATGCTGCAAAATGCTTGGATGACCTGTGGTTAGCGGTGAAATGCCAATCGAACCTGGAGATAGCTGGTTCTCCTCGAAATAGCTTTAGGGCTAGCGTCGTACGGTAACTATCTGGGGTAGAGCTCTGTT
>JAGQNJ010000065.1 GCA_020428115.1 Candidatus Saccharimonadota bacterium | reverse complement strand
AGAGCCGTCCAGATTCCTCCATGAGTACGCCAGCTGTACCATGAGCCGGCCAAGGCTATCTTCTGCCCAGGCACCCATCTCGCTACCACGTAGTTCTGTAATAATCTGCAACGTGGCATCAACGACAGGCTCGGTGAACGTTTGCGGATCTCGTATAAGCGCGTCTTGCATCGAGGCAACTCCATGTATAATGGCATCTTCTAGTTCATTAGGCGCACTAACGCAGTTTGCAGTTTCGAGTTCACGCGCACACAGGATAGAGCCCAGGGCACGCACTGGTATAATACGTTCGCCCTCTTGAATGTCAGTAAACTGTGCAAGCGCATCAGGCCTAAACACATTCTCAAAACGATCGTTACCAACATAGTGTGCATAGTCCTCTTGGAGCCGATCTAGACTACCAGGTCGCTCATGAATATACGCAAACCGTGCAGCAAACAAACCATTGATAATTCGCCGTGGGTCACCCCGGTGATCATAGAATCTATCACGCAACACCCCGCAATAGGCATCCGTATATTCATCTGCTTCAGGATCCTCTTGCGCCAACAGATCAGAAACAGCACGAGCAGCCAGTCGATCGCCCCGCAGTCCATCATACTCTATGGGCACGCCAGCCATTGCCATATGGTAAATCTGTTTTATGTGATCAGGCTCGGCAAGTATCTCACTCATCACCGACAATAGTATGCTCAAGCGTGCCGTAACGCAAGCACGAGCAGCGTAGCGCACTTGAAAACCAAGCGTATTTGCTTTACTATCACGCTTTATACAATTATTCTGTTACACTAAGCGTAAGAAATATGGCAAAAAATTTAGTAATAGTTGAGAGTCCTGCAAAAGCAAAGACCATCGAGAAGTACCTTGGCAAAGATTTCAAGGTTCTCTCGAGTGTTGGGCATATTCGCTCAATCCCTAAAAAGGGCAAGGATGGCAAGGATCCTATCGATATACCTGCTGGCTTCAAAACTCAATATGAGATAGATGCCGACAAAAAGAAGATCATTAGCGAGCTTAAGAAAGCTGTTAAAGTAGCTGACACTGTCTGGCTCGCAACCGATGAAGACCGCGAAGGGGAGGCAATCGCCTGGCACCTTTGTGAAGTGCTTAATCTTGATCCCCGCAAAACGAACCGTATCGTCTTTCACGAAATCACCAAGGGCGCCATCGAGGACGCAATCCAAAACCCGCGAACAGTCGACATGAAGCTGGTCGAAGCACAGCAGGCACGCCAAATTCTTGATAGAATTGTTGGGTTTGAGCTTTCGCCAGTGGTCTGGCAAAAGGTTCCTGGTGGTAAATCTGCGGGGCGCGTACAGTCACCAGCAGTTCGGCTACTTGTTGAGCGCGAACGTGAGATCGAGGGGTTCGAAGGTAGCTTTGACTTTAAGGTTACAGCCGAGTTTAAGCTAAAGACAGCTGTGCTAAAGGCAGAGCTCCCTCATCGTTTTGAGACCGAGGCAAAAGCCAAAGCTTTTCTTGAGAGCCTTACTAAGGCGAACTTCACCGTTAGTGATGTCACAACAAGTCCTGGCACCCGCAACCCAAGCGCACCATTCACCACGAGCACATTGCAACAAGAGGCAAACGCACGCCTGGGATTCAGCGCAAAGGCCACCATGTCTGCAGCCCAAAAGCTCTATCAGAACGGTAAGATTACCTACATGCGTACTGACTCTGTCAATCTAAGCAAGCAGTCCCTAGCGCAAATGACTACCTATATATCCAAAACGTATGGAGATAACTACCACCAGTTTCGAACGTATAAAACAAAATCGAGCGGTGCGCAGGAAGCCCACGAAGCAATACGCCCCACAGACGTCACGCTTGATAAAGCCAGCTCAGATACCTACGAGCAAAAACTATACGATCTCATCCGCCGTCGTACCCTCGCAAGCCAAATGGCACCTGCCAAGCTCGAGAAAACAACCATCACCATAGAGATTTCGGGCACACAACACATCTTTGAGGCAAAGGGTGAAATAATCGTATTTGATGGATTTCTCAAGGTATATGGCATCAACAAAAAGGAAGATGCAATTCTACCAAGTGCAAAAACTGGCGATACCCTCGACCTGCAATCAGCAATTGCCAAACAAACGTTTGCACGACCGCCAGCTCGCTATACTGAGGGCACACTGGTCAAAAAACTCGAGGACCTGGGCATTGGTCGCCCAAGCACATACGCCACTATCATTAATACGATTCAGGTTCGAGGCTATGCAGAGAAGGGCGAATCAGAGGGTGAACCACGAGAAGTTATTCAACTGACACTTAACAAGAATAAGGTTGAGCGAGAAGTTGTCCAGGAAAACACTGGTAGCAACAGAGGTAAACTTGTACCAACTTCCAGTGGCCTTGTTGTCAGCGACTTTTTGATCGACCATTTTGACCAGATTATCGACTATGGGTTTACTGCTGATGTCGAGGAAGAGTTTGATGACATTGCCGAGGGCAAGCTTGAACGTAACAAGATGCTTGATAAGTTCTACGGACCATTCCATAAGCTTATCGAAGGCTCAGGCAAGATTGAGCGGAGCAAGGTAGCGCAGGCACGAGAAGTGGGCAAAGACCCCAAGACTGGTAAACCCGTACTGGCGCGCTTCGGTCGGTATGGCCCAATGCTACAGCTCGGCGAAGCTGACGATAAAGACGGCGAAAAGCCACGTTTTGCGCCTATGCCAAATGGCAGCAAGATCGAAACCATTACACTGGACGAAGCCATGAAAGCGTTTACGCTCCCTAGACACGTAGGGCAAACTGATGACGGCCAAGATATTGAGGCCAATATTGGCCGCTTCGGACCATACATAAAGGTCGATAAGCTATTTGTCAGTATCAAGCCAGAGGATCCGCACAAGATTACGCTTGCAAAAGCCAAGGAGCTATACCAAGCAAAGCTCAAAGCCGAGGCCGAAAAAAACATCGCTGACTTTGGTGATATCAAGGTTCTCAATGGTCGCTTTGGCCCATACGTTAC
>JAGQNJ010000064.1 GCA_020428115.1 Candidatus Saccharimonadota bacterium | reverse complement strand
TTCGGTCTTCGGTAGGTAGTGTAGTATCTATGTCTGCTAGTGCATTTTGAGCGTCTTGCAGGCTAAACCCAAGTGCAACCAACCCTTGCACTGCGTCGTCTTGCTGGGAAGTCGCTCGACTACCCTGCACACCCATCACGCCTACCTTGTCCTTAAGATCCAGGACGATTCTCTCGGCAACGCGCTTGCCCACACCAGCCGCCTGCTGAATATACGCTACGTCCTGATTAGCAATAGCCCCTGAAACATTTTTTGTATTGCCAAGATTTAATACACTCAATGCCATTTTTGGACCAACGCCATTAACACTCAGTAGCTGTTCAAATAACCGTTTTGTATCCATCTGAATAAACCCAAACAAATCGTGGGCTGTTTCGCGAATGTGCTCGTAGATATATAGCTTAGTTGGCGCACTCAACTGTAGTGCTCCCTGGTCTTCACTTGATACAAACACGCCGTATCCCACGCCATGCACATCAAGCACGACTTGCTCTAGCGTCTTTTCGCTAACTGTTCCCTCGAGCGTTACAATCATATACATCTATTATCGCACAGTTACCACCTTCTGACACCTTTTTAACCATGCTGCAAGCCCAGGTATTAGCGGATGCTTTGCGCACAGGTTATCGCACAGGCAAGTGCGTCAGCTGCATCATCCGGTTTGGGTGTTTCTTTGAGTTGCAACATCACTCGAACCATCTCCTGGATCTGCTGCTTGGTTGCCTTTCCATACCCTGTAATTGCCTGCTTTATTTGCTGTGGTGTGTACTCATACAAATCTAGATTGTGTTTGGTACCCAGCAACAAAACTACACCACGTGCCTGTGCAACGCTCATAGCCGTTGTAACGTTCTGCGAAAAATAGAGCTTTTCGACGGCGAGTACTGTTGGACTATGTAGCGCGAGTAGCTCGGTAAGCTCGTCATAGATTGTCGCAAGCCGTAGCGAATCAGCCTGTTTGGCAGGAGTAGTGATAACGCCAGCATCAACTAGGGAAATCTTCTGCTTGGTTATATCAATAACCCCAAAGCCCAAAATGCCAGTTCCAGGATCGATCCCCAGTATCCTCATAATTGTGCTTAGTATACCTTACTTGGCCCTAAGACGAGTAAACCAGTTCTTGATATCGTGTCGATACTCAAATAGACCGTAGCCCATCGCAAGTGCTGTTGTTACACCAAATACTGGATAACTAACTGGATTTTGAGCCGCCACCGCTGTGTTGGTCAGCGCGCCAGTTGCAGTAGTAACTTTGCGACAGCGATTGGTTTCGGGATTGCGTTCATAACCAGGCTGGCAAGCAGTAAGGCTGGTTGCGCCTGCGACCTTACGGCATCGGTTTGTCTCTGCATTGCGTTCTTCGCCAGGATCACAAGGAGTGAGCGTAGATCCTGATGCACTAATCTTGCGACAGCGATTGGTTTCGGGATTACGCTCTTGGCCTTCATCACATGCTTGTAGCTCATTACTTTCGATGGTTTTGCACCGATTGGTTTCTGGATTTCGGTATTTGCCTTCTGGACACGCCTCTAGCTCATCCGCTCCCTGACCCGCAGCGACAATCTGAATAACATTTGTCTCGCTCGGGGTTGCCTGACTCGTAGGCTGCCACACATCATCAATCACAACCCAAGCAATATTATCTGCCAACCCACCTGGGTATTGCATTATATATTCGTGAGTATCAGAGACAAGCGAAACTGTTCCTCCAGCAGAATTTGGTAGAGTCAAACCTGTTGTGCCATCATAAAATGCCTTGTACTCACCTGCTTCCAAAATAGTTCCTGGTGCAAATGCAAACACGTCGCTGCCCAGCACCAAACTACAACCATACAAATCGACTGGGGCTGTTGTTGGATTATGCAGCTCGATGAATTCGTTACCTGTGTCACTACCAGCCGGATTAGGCAAAACTTCACTGATAATAACTACCGAGCAGTCTGTACCGCCAGCCGCACAACTAGCCTTTGTCTGCAGTGCAAGCACACCTGGTGTTGGCACCTGATCAACAAAAAAGTCCTGTGAATTGTTTCCTGTATCGATCAGGCCGGCTTCGCACCCCGCGTAGCGCTCTAAAGCCTTACCGCCAGAAAGTGTAGCCGTGGGCGCACCCTCATAACTCAGTGCACTTCCCCAACCCACAATATCAATTATCTGGAGTGATTGATCCTGCACCATAATGTGCCCATTGTAGGTCAACGAGCCGTCAGCAAAGCTACCATCGACTACTTCGGCTGCGAGTGGATACGATGGTGATGCCAGTAGCAATACTTCACCAGCAAGCATCGTACCACTCAACGTCGTTAGCTCTTTCTGCGAACCACTCGACGAAACGAATATGATCTTCCATCCAGATACATCAATCGTGTTAGTACTGTTGTTGTATAACTCGACGATTTCTTGACCGGCACTTGCACTTGTTCCGGCCACAACTTCACTAATAACTACCGACGTACCTGCACTATCAGCATGTACCGCCACTGGTACGAGTGGCAGGGCAAAACTAACAGCAATAGTAATGAATGCAACTAACTTTTTAAGCATGTTTATTTTGGTTATGGTAATCGTATTATGGAACAGCCGTAAAACTGTTGTCAAGTTTACATATCAAAGTTTGTGTACGTATTGGTAACGTCATTGAGCTCTTCGAGTGCTTCCATGAGCCGAATAATTTTACCCTGAGTTGCATCATCGTCAATCTGCACGGTTGTTTGTGGCAAGTAGGCAAGCTCAGAGGAAACAACGTCTAGACCGGCTGCCTGTACAGCTGTTCGCACCTGTGCCAGCTCCTTGGGATCAGTGTATACAATCGTCTCATCACCTTCTTCGGCAGCGTCTTCAGCCCCAGCGTCTAATACACTTAGTAGCGTATCCTCGCCCGAACCCCTCACCCGTAGTACACCTTTTTGTGCGAATTGGTAGGCAACTGAGCCTTTCTCACCAATACTGCCACCGTGTTTACTAAATGCCGCTTTAACTTCTGGG
>JAGQNJ010000063.1 GCA_020428115.1 Candidatus Saccharimonadota bacterium | reverse complement strand
ACCTCAAACCGTCCGAGTATAACCCACGGTCGTGGAATGAAGACACCACCGAACAGCTGACAGAAAGCATTAAGCGGTTCGGGTTGGTTGATCCAATCCTTGTGAATGGTTCGGATCAGCGTAAAAACATTGTGATTGGTGGCCACTTTCGGCTTAAGGTGGCTAAAGACCTAGGACTAACCGAAGTGCCAGTGGTATATCTGGATATTCCAGAGGAAGAAAAAGAGCGAGAGCTGAACCTTCGTCTAAACAAGAACCAAGGTGATTGGGACTGGGATTTGCTGTCCGAGTTCGATGAATCTCTGTTAGATGATATCGGCTTTAGTAGCGAGGAGCTGGACACCATCTTTGATATCGAAGTGGACGAGCCAGAGAACTTTGATCTTGAAAAAGAGCTCAAGAAACTAGATATCAAGCAAGTAAAAGCCAAAAAGGGTGACATATACAAGCTGGGCGATTCGCGTCTGATGGTTGGTGACAGCACCATACCAGAGGATTTCGATAAGTTGATGAATGGAGAGCTAGCAGATATGACGTGTACGGACCCTCCGTACATCCTTGACTACCTACATGCTAAGCGCGGAGGTAAACCAACTACTGGTTTTGGCGCAAAGAAGAATCGCCGTTACCTTGAAACCGACGAACTACCAGACAACTTTACAGAACTCTGGATGGCAAATGTTGCCAAATATGCAAAGCCCGACTACAGCATTATTGTCTATGAAAATTGGAAGAACCTTCGTGTCATATGGGCTGAAATGGAAAAATACTGGAAGGTTAAAAACATGATTGTCTGGCATTTACCAAACAGACACCAGGGTTTTAGTGCCAAATACAAGTTCTTTAGCAAGCATGACATCGCTGTGGTAGGCGGCAGCGGCACTGTACCCTACAATCACGATGAAGAGTCAGAGGGGTTGCAGGAAGAGTATGAAACGGCACTGTATGCCATCAGCGGCAAACCTCAATGGGAGGGTTACAAAGGTGGCAAGAAATACCAACCAACAGACTTTATAGAGTTCCAAGCTAGTGATGAGAAACATTCTGGCCAAGGTGTAGTGTTTGGCACAAAACCTTTGGAAATCTTGATCCCATATATCAAGGTGCTCACTAGGCGTGGGGACCTAGTAGTGGAACCCTTCTGCGGTAGTGGATCAACACTGATTGCCAGCACCAAGCTAAACCGCCGATGCTACATCATGGAGAAGTCTCCTGTGTATGCCGAGGTTGCCTTAAAGCGTTGGGAAAAGCTAACGGGTCAAAAGCGGGAGCTGCTGAGATGAGTCGTAACCAGGATAAAGACAAAGCCAAAGTGCTGGCCAAGTTGAAACGTACGCCGATTGTGGAGGCTGCCTGCAAACAAGCAGGCATCCCTCGCAGTACCTTTTACCGCTGGCGCAAAGATGATGAAGAGTTTGCTGAAGCAGTAGACGAAGCCATCGACCAAAGCGCTGGGCTAATTAGTGACATGGCAGAAAGCCAGCTCATAAACGCCATTAAAGAACAGAACATGACCGCAATAATGTTTTGGCTGAAGCATCATCGCCGTGCCTACCGCAACCGTGTAGAAGTAGATGCCAAGATTGAAGGCGTTCAACAAGGACTAACTCCCGAGCAAACCGAGCTAGTATCACAAGCACTGCGGTTAGCTGGGCTAATTAAAGAAGGAGGAGACCAAGAAAATGGAACCAAATGAATTACAGCAGAAGTTATTTACAGTTCGAGAGCTGCGTACAGCAGTTACTTCGCAGAGCCACGAATGGTTCTTCTCAACATATTTTGCAGGCTATTTAACACATGAAACTGCAGACCTACACAGACAGCTGTTTGCACTTACGGAAGACGAAAGTAATCCGCTG
Organism: Candidatus Saccharimonadota bacterium; assembly: GCA_020428115.1. Taxonomy (GTDB): domain Bacteria; phylum Patescibacteriota; class Saccharimonadia; order Saccharimonadales; family JAGQNJ01; genus JAGQNJ01. The sequence goes on along the minus strand of JAGQNJ010000063.1, from coordinate 1,140 downwards.
TCAGTAGTAGTGGCTTTCCGAGGTTCAGGTAAATCGACAATCATGACCATGAGCTACCCCATTTGGGCAGTGCTTGGAAAGCAGCAGAAAAAATTTGTGCTAATTGCTAGCCAAACACAGTACCAAGCAAGGGTTCACTTAATGAACATCAAGCGTGAACTGGAAAGCAATGACCTACTGAAAAATGATATGGGGCCATTTGTAGAACAGCGTGAGGAGTGGGGCTCTACCTCGCTCTACATTCCAAAGTACAATGCGCGTATAACGGCTATCTCTACGGAGCAAAGCGTTCGTGGCATCCGTCATGGGCGCTATCGCCCAGATCTCATAATAGCCGATGATGTAGAAGATATGGCGTCAGTGAAGACTCGTGAAGGCCGTAACAAGACATTTGACTGGTATACCAGCGAAATAATCCCTGCAGGCGACACCAACACTAAACGAATTGCGGTTGGTAACTTACTGCACGAAGATTCGCTGTTAATGCGCCTGAAAGAACGTATAGATAAACGTGAAGTTGATGGCAGCTACCATGAGTGGCCAATTATGCGTGGTAACAAAAGCCTATGGCCTGGCAAGTACCCCGATAAAGCCGCCCTAAATAAACTCAGACGATCTATTGGTAACCCAATATCATGGGAGCGCGAGTACATGCTACGGATCATTCCAGACGAAGATCAAGTTATTGATTCGCGCTGGATTCAATACTATGAAGAATTGCCAGAACGAAATAAGAAGAATGAGTATATAAATTCATTTGTTTCAGTAGACCTGGCGATATCCCAATCTGATACGGCTGACAAGACTGCAATAGTGGTAATTCATCTATTTGGCTATAAATCGGAGGACAGGCGCTACTACATCGATATTCAGTATGTAAACGAACGTATAACTCACCTTGATACGCTAAACCGAATAGAGCAAATCTACCAGGCACTTAACACTGCAAGCAAAAAGGAGCCGATGGTGTTGGTGGAATCGGTGCAATATCAGGCGGCAGTTACGGAGCAGCTGCACAGCCGTGATATCAAAGCTAAGGGAGTGAAGGTTCACACTGATAAACGTGCCCGACTTCAGCTCGTAAGTGCCTTGTTCCAGATGGGTAAAGTATATTTCCCCAAAGACAGGAAAATAGCACCG
>JAGQNJ010000062.1 GCA_020428115.1 Candidatus Saccharimonadota bacterium | reverse complement strand
AAACTTGAGCATTGTATCTGGATTATTGAAGTGAGGGTCTTTTGAGTGATACCTGTCGGCATAGCATAATATAAGCCCTTCAACCGACATGGGCGTTTGGTCATGATATCCCATAGGAAAATCATTCGCCTCTATTTCTTCTTTGGTCAGACCCATCAAGTTGTGTGTACGCACAGAGTCATAAACAACTTCAGGAATTTTCTCGTTCTTTTCTCCCCATAAAATTGCTGAACCCAGCAAAGAATGCAGGGGGTATAGCCATTTATCTTTACCGCCTCCTTTACGCTGGTGCATAAAGGGGTATGCGCCAATGTCGTGCAGCAAACAAACATTACGCAGGACATCCATATCAACTTCTTGGTCTGTGTTTTCTGCACACCTCTGGGCAATTTCCCAAACTATTTGACAGTGCCCCCAGATAGAATCAAAGTCTTTTTGATTTGTGGCATATTTTTTATGCAGAGCCATAATTTCTGAGTTGGAGAGAAGTTTCATCGCTCTGATTATACAATAATCGGCCATTTCGCAAGTGAGACCGAGTAAGTCTATCGAATAACTCCGTGCTTTAAACCTCTGTTGTTGATTCCACCGAAAGCCGAATGCCGATCCCTGGACCCCTATGTACATGAGTCCCATATGACTTGTGGTAGGTAGCAAGATCACTATCCTCCCAAACAACTGAACCAATCCCATGTACTTCTTCAGATTCATAGCCCAGTTGCGGGAAACATGTAAGTGCAACCGTACCGAGAGAATACGATCGCGGGTCATCTATTAGATTGCGCCCCTCAACCATTCTCTGTGCATTCAATATTAGTAAATCAGCTATGTTAATAATGCTAACTCTCGTGCTGTGATGTTCTTGGACATAATCAGCCATAAAATCTTTGACAACAGCCTCTTGTTGCTCCAGATCGCAATTTGTAAAATAAAGACCTTCGGTCTGGTCCCCACCTAGGAGCATAGCACGAGCTTGGCTAGCAGCCGACTCAGCCCCTTCGGCACCAAAAGAGCGACGATTAAGCTCATCTGCAGAGTATCGGTCCCACTCACCGAAAAAATCAGTCCAAGGAGAAATATTAGATAGTGGGCATCGCTCCTTATATAGTTTATTACATGCAACACCTAGAGCGCCTAAACCAAATTTTTCTTGAAAATCAATTGGTTTGAATGCTTCTGCTTGATACACATTGTCTGCAACTAAGGCATCGAATAAGACCTGCATCTGCTCACCAATTACGTCGCGAGCTTTGCCCATATCTGAAACCAGACCAAGTGACCTGTATGTATCAACTGCAAGTTCTGTGCGTTCACTAACATTAAAAGGTAACGTCACCTCTGGTGGTGCGGTGTAGCCAAGGCCTGAGCCCAAATCGATTATTTTTTTACTCATTCATTACTATTATGCACACAAAACAGATATATGTCAATTCTATTGCCTCGTCAGGCTAGCTAAAACGCTTTTACTTCTGGTTGTTCTATAGTCATCACTCCTTAGTTAATACAATGTTGTAATATATTTTCTCACTTTAATATAAAGTCTTAACAGATTATACCGCCTCCGATACACTCTTTGCCATTATATAAAACGGCGGACTGGCCAGGGGTGGCGGCACGGATTTCGTCCAAAAGCTTAACATGTAAAGTGTTTTTATCAATCAATGTCGCCTTGCAGTGAATCAATGGAGCACGATGGCGAGTACGGATACTTAGCTTGTTAAGTGTTGATGTGGACGGTGACGTGGGATGTATCCAGTGAATATCGCCCAATGTTAGTTCATCTGCCCAGAGCGCTTTGTCGGCAAGGTCGGTTGTGACGTACACTTCGTTCTTTTGCATGTCCTTGCCAACCACGTAATACGGCAAGCCCCCACCGAGGCCAAGCCCCTGACGCTGCCCAATCGTGTAAAATATTGCCCCTTCATGCTCGCCAATTACTTGCCCCTGCTGGCCAGCGGACTGATCAATAATTTTGCCAGGGCCCGTCTGAACATACTGACCCAAAAACTCCTTGATCCCTACCTTGCCAACAAAACAAATCCCCATTGATTCCTTCTTGGTTGCAGTTACTAGACCAAACTTTTTAGCCAACTTCCTGACCTCGGGCTTGGTGTAATCACCCAGCGGAAACAGCGTCTTTTTAAGCGCGTCTTCGGTGACTCTATAGAGGAAATACGTCTGGTCTTTGTTGCTATCCTTAGCCATGTATAGCTTGCCGTCTTTGGTCTTGGCGTAGTGGCCTGTAGCGATAAGGTTGGCTCCATCTTCGAGTGCGGCTTCTAGAAACAGCTTAAACTTCACCTCTTGGTTGCACATGATATCCGGGTTTGGAGTGCGACCTGCCTTGTACTCGGCTATCATGTAATCAACTACTTTTTGTTTGTACTGTTTCTCAAAATCAAACACCTTAAACTCTATGCCTAGCTGCACCGCCACCCGTTTGGCGTCTTGATAATCTTCCTTCCACGGGCACTCAAAACCAGGCAGAGACTTGGTCCAGTTTTTCATATACACGCCCACTACGTTGTAGCCCTCTTGTTTCAAGAGAGCTGCTGTGACGGAGCTATCGACGCCACCACTCATACCAACATATACTCGCAAACTATGCACCGCACTACCCTGTTTGCCAGCTGAGCTGGCAACTCTGGCTGTGCTTGAAGCGGATCGCTGTGTCAGCTGCTTGTGAGGCTCGCTCACCGTACCTGTAGTACGACTCGTTCGCTTCTCATTGCTTCCTTGCGCTCCGTCTCCATGCAAAATTCGCGTCTGCTTTGCCATAGCCGATTATTGTAGCAAATTCACCTCTGTTAATCTAGTACTATTTGCTTGTGCTTGCATTTTTATCAAACAAGGATACAGTAGTAAATAGTATTTAAGGAGGTGTCTATGGGACCAGGAAAGCTAATAGGTAAAACCCAGTACTTTGATATAGAGAAAGCAGAAATTGATAGAGCTGCAATGGGCTTTTTGCTCGTTGGCAATAATGAAGTCGCTGAAAAACTCATCGAGGACGCTGTAGATACCCCCCCAGATCAATGGACCCGAAAAAAGGCC
>JAGQNJ010000061.1 GCA_020428115.1 Candidatus Saccharimonadota bacterium | reverse complement strand
AAAAAAGAAGAAGGCATGCCCTACATCGTGATCGTTATTGATGAGCTAGCCGATCTGATGATGATGGCAGCACGGGACGTTGAGGCATTGATTGTACGTATTGCCCAAAAAGCACGAGCAGTTGGTATTCACCTAATATTGGCGACCCAACGCCCAAGCGTCGATGTTATCACGGGATTGATCAAGGCAAACGTACCGGCTCGTATCGCCTTTACAGTGGCGAGCCAGGTAGATTCACGTACGATTATCGATCAGATTGGTGCCGAAAAGTTGCTTGGTGAGGGTGATATGTTGCTGCTCACTGCGGATATGCCCAAACCACGGCGTGTCCAGGGCGCGTTTATATCTGACGAAGAAACCAATAAGGTCACGGATTTTATCCGCAAACAGCGTGAGCCACAATACGATGACGAAGTGGTCAGCCAGCCAGTCCAGCTTAATGGACGTGGTGGGATTGTTGCCGATTACGGCGCAAATGATGCCGATGATGACATGTACAAAGATGCCGTGCAGGTAGTTGTAGAAGGGCGCAAAGCAAGTACAAGCTTGCTCCAGCGAAGATTACGTGTTGGTTATGCCCGTGCGGCACGTTTGATAGAGACTATGGAAGAGCAGGGCGTTATTGGCCCAGCAGATGGCTCACGTCCACGCGATGTGCTAGTAAATTCAGTAGACGAAGTGTTTAATCGAGCAGCTCCTAGTGCGGCAGAATCTGATGAAGTCCTCGACGATTCGCTGGACAGCGAATTCCCCGACGATGAACAGGCCTAAATAGTCTGTAGATAAGCCTCTTGCGTAACAGAGGTATCTAGGGTATAATTGACTTACAACACTAATCGGTTCGCAGCTTCGTGAAGACGAAAGGCGTGCGGGCTATAACCAGAGGAGGTACTCGTGCAGAAATACGAAGTAGCAATTCTTTACGACCCAGGGCTTGAGGTCGATCTGTCAAAAGCCGAAGATAGAGTCAAAAAAATCTTCGACGATAACAAGGCAAAAATTATCAGCAGCGATAATTGGGGCAAGAAAAAGCTTGCCTATCCAATTGCCAAGAACGAACATGCAGTGTATGTATTCTATATCGTAGAAATACCAACAGAGAACGTCGGTAAAATAGAGAACACACTGAACATCACCGACGAAGTGATTCGTTACCTGATCGTTCGTCAGGACGAGAAGGAGCTTGCCAAGGCCAAAGAAGCCAAAGAGGCAAAAGAAAAGGCCGACAAAGAGCGAGCACAGAAGGAAGATGATACATCCCAAGAGCCAAAAGCCAATGAGGATGATGACGAAGCTAACGAATAAAGAGAGGGTAGAACTATGGCACGAAGCCTTAACCAAGTAATTTTGATGGGAAACCTAACACGAGATCCGGAATTGCGCCAGATTCCGTCAGGCCAAAGCGTATGTAGCTTTAGCTTGGCGCTCAACCGTGCGTACAAAGATCAGAGTGGTGAATGGCAAGAAGCAACAGATTATATTGACGTTGTGGCGTGGGCGGGCCTCGGCGAGCGTGTATCGCAATATCTGAGCAAAGGCCGGCGCTGTTTGGTACAAGGTCGCTTGCAATCACGAAGCTGGGAGCAGGATGGACAAAAGCGGAGCAAAGTAGAGGTGCTCGCGAATGATGTGACATTTCTCGATAGTCGTGGTGGCGGTGATGGGGGTGATACGATGGACCAAACCCAGGTTTCTGAGTCACCAAAACCAAGCAAAAATAGTAAGAAAGATGTTGTCATCGAAGATGTTGGTGACGAGCCAATTAATCTAGACGACATCCCATTTTAAGGAGATTTTATGGGAAAGATTTTTAAACGAAGAGAAGACATAGCGTATTTTGACTACAAGGATTTCAAGACCTTGCAGCGCTACGTAAATGTTTACGGACAGATCGAATCACGCAAGAAAACTGGCCTTACCGAGAGCCAGCAGAAGCAACTCGCACGTGCCATCAAACGCGCACGTCACCTAGCACTACTACCATTCGTCGCTAACAACTAAGAGGCTATCAACATGCCACAGGAACAATTTACTCGTGAAGATGTAGAGCAGGCCATTGGAGCCCTTGATGCTGATAGCCAGGCACTTGTCCTCGGAGCACTAGATTCAATGGTGGTGTCTAGGCAAGAGGCCAGGATGTCTGAAAGATTGAGAATGACCACGGTTGATTTTCTTAAGGTTTATCGGCGTTGTAATGACAAAAATGCCAGCGATAGTAATCTTGAAGGCTGGCATGAGGACATGTTTGAATTTTCTATGGTATATCTTGGGGTAACAACTGATATGCAGATGCAGGATGATCCAGATGTCGTTCCATTGCGGAATCTTGCTGCAGTTGTTCACGGCGTTATGGGGTTACAGCTTCACCGTGATCTGCCTGATGTTCTTGAGCTTTTTGGTGTAAGCGATGATGAGTTTGTGGGCTTGGTGAAGCCGAACCTCTCAGCAATATATAGTCAAAGGGGCAGAGAACCTCTTGAGGGGTTACTCGAAATGAACACAGAAGAGTTTATCGCAAAGCATCGTTACTGGATGCACGAATGGGCACCAATAGTGGATCCGTATGCTGATGCTGCATTTTCTACCGTATATAGACTAGGAATAGAAATACCAGAGCTCAACGAAGAGGGCCTACTACCCGAAGAAGCGGAGGATTACTAGAATTATGGCGTTTGGAATAACTGATCTCAAAAAAGGTACACTTTTCGTACTTGAAGGTACTCCATACAAAGTGCTCGACTACGGGCAGAAGGTAATGGGGCGTGGTGGCTCGATTGTGAACGTCAAAATCAAGAGTTTGATAGACGGAAAAGTACTCGATAAAACCTTTAAGGGCAACGAGACAGTTGAGCCGGCAGACGTGAGTAACCAAAATGTTCAATACCTCTATAGTGATGAGGGTAGTTTCTACTGCATGAACGACGAGACCTACGAACAGTTTGAAATACCACGAGATATTGTTGGTGACCAGGCAGGCTACCTGAAGGAAGGCAGTACCATTACTTTGCAACTGTTTGAGGGCAAGGTGATCAACGTTGTGCTGCCCAAGAACGTGTTCCTTAAGGTCACATATGCAGAGGACGTAGTGAAGGGTGATAC
>JAGQNJ010000060.1 GCA_020428115.1 Candidatus Saccharimonadota bacterium | reverse complement strand
AAGTTGCGTAAACTTATTCCCGTCCTGAGAATCTGGTGGTTCACCCACCTAGACCTTTCGGGATACGACCTGGTTATTAGTAGCTCTGGTAATGGTGAAGCCAAAGGAATAAAAGTTCCGAGTGGCGTAAAACATATTTGTTATTGTCATTCCCCTACCCACTTTTATTGGCGCCACTTCCAAAAATACCTAGACAACCCCGGGATGGGCTTTCTGAATCCTCTTGCAAGGCTCGGTCTTAAGCTCATGGTTGGCCCACTGCGCAAATGGGATTACAAAGCTGCCCAGCGCCCAGATTACATGATTGCTAATTCAACACACATACAAAAGGATATTAAAAAGTACTACTCTCGTGATTCCGTGGTCATCCACCCCCCAGTTGATGTAGATAGGTTTGCAGATGCATCAGCAGGTAAACGTGAGGGATTTATAACAGTGGGGCGACAAGTCCCATACAAACACACTGAGCTTATTGTGCAAGCATGCACAAATCTTAGAGTCCCTCTACGCGTCGTCGGTGACGGCCCAGAGCACACCCGACTCACAAAGCTTGCTGGGCCTACCATAACATTTACTGTTGGGGCTTCCGATAAGCAAGTGGCTAATTACATGGCGCAGGCTACTGCATTTATTTTTGCTGCCTTTGAAGATTTTGGAGTTACGCCAGTAGAAGCAATGGCAGCCGGCACACCAGTGATTGCATATAAAAATGGTGGTGCTCTCGACTATGTAACAGAAGGTGTCACGGGCATGTTCTTTGACAAACAAACAGTTCGGAATCTTGAGCAAGCAATACAAGCATTTGACCCGCATAAATTTGATTCTTCGATCATCAAAAAAGAAGCCACCAAATTCTCGGCCGAGAAGTTTGATGAAAACCTTGGCACATATATCAAAAAGCTTTTTTCTGTCTAGTTATAAAATCATTAGCTGCTTCATTAATAAATGATACTTGCGACTCGATAAGTGTTGCGGGCAAGTTATCTAGTTGATAGAACTTTCCCGCTTTTGGTTCATCCAAAACTTCTACCCAGTATATCTGTGCATGCTCAGTCCCACGCCTACTCTTATGCAGCAAGCTGCCTACATAATGTGGCTCTGAGGTCTGGGTACCAACTAGTTCATCCTTTAATATACGATCGAATACCTCTGACATACTTTCCTGTGTATCAGTAGGTCTTATTACTGTGCCTGGTGTATGTAGCTCACCAGGCCAAATTGCATCGTCAGAGCCCCTTGCTAGTAACAAAACTTCAAGTTTTCCGTTTTTTGTTCTTAGCGGAACAAACTCAACTATTGATAGTGCTGCCAGCCTAGCAATCTGGATAAAAATATCTAGCGGCAAGTATCCTGGCTCAAGCTGACCAAGGAGGTCAACCAGCTGTTTCTGTTTGTCGCGGTTCATCGTTTGATTATACCAAGTGGTTTATTGCCTGTATGGCAGCTGCCGTTTCTTGCCAGTTACTAATCTGAATACAGTCTATCCCCATTAACTTGACTGGGTAGTCATTACCACCCTCTCTGATACGATCACCAATAAATAGAATATCCTCTTTTGACACGCCAAGTATTTCTATTAGTTTTTTCATGCCGTAGGCTTTGTCGATACCTTGTTTTGTAACATCTATAGATGTGACACCCCCCACGCGCACTTCAAACTCTGGTATTAGTGGCGCGATGTAATCTCTAAGCTGCTGCTTTTTCTTATCATCTGGATCCCATGCTTCTTTCAATTCAACACCTTTTTGACCCAGTTCATCGACAATATCCTGACCAAGCACAGAAAATGTAATCTGACTCTCACGATCCTCAATACATTCCCCGTAGACTTCCTTCTCTCTGTAACCAAGTTCGTCAAAGCCCTTATTTAGGGCTGCGATTATTTTCTTTTTTTCCTCGGGCTTAAAATCTTCTGCATAATTTAGCTGCCACTTTTTATCCTTAAGATTATAGTTGTAGTATCGCGTACCACAGGTAGGCATTATGTGAAGCTTTTGAAGCTTTTGCTCACCAACCCGCAAGCTAGCTAAGAGTTGCTTTTCAAATTGTTCAAATTTTCCTCCCGAAATCACACAAACATCAAAATTATCTAAGAGGCATTCTAGCTGCTCGGCCATTTTATCTGGCATCGGGGACTTGCTGGGCGCTAGTGTTCCATCAAGGTCAAAGGCTACAACTTTTTTCATTATCTCTCCTTACTGTGTATTCTTTTTGCAACATCACCAATTGCCTGCGACATATCTTTGCGAGCCACAACCAGACCATGCTTAGTATTCACAACAACCACGTTATCTAATCCAATGACTGCAACTGGCTTATTATCGTAGTTCTGAACGAATGAATTTTGCACGTCTTCCACTTCAATTTCTCCATGCATGTGATTACCCTTTTCATCGCTTACTACGGCCTTGTGTAAATCAGAGTATGAGCCTACATCCATCCAGTCAAAAGTTGCTTGTACAACTAACAAATCATTAACACGCTCAATAAGTGCATAGTCTATCGAGATATTTTCAAAGCCTAGATAGACCCGTTTGTAATCTTCTGGTGTCTTAGCTCCACACAGCAACTGGTAGTCTTCCGCTAAATTGCTTGCGAATTTTTTCATTACTTTTAGGAACGTTTCAACTGAACCGACAAAGTAGCCACAGTTCCATAAATAATTACCGCTCCGGAGATACTGCTGTGCAAGTTTGTAGTCCGGTTTTTCTTTGAACTCCTTAACTGAGAAGACGAAATTGCCTTCATCCTCGAGATCACCTTTCTCGATATAACCAAAACCAGTTGCTGCATGATCGGGCTCAACCCCTACGAGAACAATTTTGCCTTGTTTAATGGACGCTTCTGCTGCAACTTTAAATGAATGCGCAAATCCTTTAGAGTCACGAATATAGTGGTCTGCTGCTATAAATGCTACAGGCTCGTCCATTGATACCCTCGAGATGCGCTCTAGCCCAGCGACAATACAGCTTGCTGTACCCCTACGCGCTGGCTCTATGATAAAACTATCTTCTGGTAATTCAGGTAGCTGTTTCTTTACGTGGTGTGCATGGCTACTATCTGTTATGACAAATACCTTATCGCTAGTTAGCTTAGCCCGCTCATATGTATTCTGTACGAGTGATTTAGCGCCGCCGTTAACAGTCAATAGATGCTTAGGATAGTCGGGAGTTGAGAGT